>NZ_JAVJSC010000003.1:0-62500 GCF_040219635.1 Pyruvatibacter sp. | reverse complement strand
TCAGCCGGTCGCCGCCGTCTCGTTTCTCGGCGCCCGATCCAACCGCCTCGTCGAGTCGCACGAGTCCGACGCCGAGCCTTCGTTCGAGGCCGTGCTGCGCACGATGTTCGAGTCCGGCTATCGCGGCGATGTCTATCCGGCGCCGTACATGTGGTCCGTCGGGCACGTCGGCGTCTTCCCGTCCTACCCCTTCCCCGAGGGGCTCGACCGGATGCGGGCGGGCAGTTCGTGATGAATGCCGCGGGCTTTGCGCGGATGCACGCGCGGATGGTCGCCTTCCCCGACGTCGTGTCGATGCTCGTCGCCACGCTGACCGAGGAGGACGCCCGTTGGCGACCGCCGAGCGGCGCGTGGTCCGTGATTGAGATCGTCAATCACCTCGCGGACGAGGATGTTGACGACTTCGGGACGCGTCTGCGCCTGCTGCTTGAGTCGCCGGATCTGGCATGGCCGCCCATCGACCCCGAGGGGGCCGCGACCGAGCGGGGGTACAATGAACGCGACCTCGCTGAGTCCCTCGCCCGCTTCAGCGCCAACCGCGACGGCGCGAGCGCGTGGCTCGCGGCGGTCGGCCCGGACGCCGACTGGGAGACGAAGAAGACGCATCCGGTCTTCGGATCGATGCTTGCGGGTGAACTGATGACGGCCTGGGCGGCGCACGACCAGCTTCATCTGCGTCAGCTCGGCAAGCGGCTGTACGAACTGACGTTGCGTGACGCCGGTGGATATTCCGCCGAATACGCGGGCGCGGCGCCGACGTGACGCGCCTTTACATCGGGGCGGGATTGACGCACGATGATCGGGTCGTCCGGCGGGACGGCCTGCAACTTCCCTCTTTCCGAACGGAGCAATCATGAAGAACGAAAAGTCCCTGGTGCTGATCGCCGCCGGCTGTCTGGCGCTCGCCGGCTGCGCCTCCAACAAGAACGCCGAGACGGCAGAAGCGCCCGATGAGACGATGGACACGATGGAGACGGCGGACGCCGTCGAGTCGGCCGAGCGCACGACCGACAATCCCTGGATCACCGACGCCGACGACTACTCCGGCGGCGAGTGGACGAGCGAAGCGGACGAAAGCGGCTACGTCGAAGCCGCGGACGACTATCGCGAGCCCGCGCCCGTCGAAATGATGCCCGAGCCGGCGCCGGAGACGAAGGTCGCCGAGTCGAAGCCCGTCGAGAAGCCCAAGGCCAGTGAGAAGCCCAAGGCGACGCCCGAGCCGGCGATGGCGAAGGGCGACATGTCGATGGAGGAGATGATGGCGGCCTACATGGAGGCCTCTACGCCCGGCGAGCATCACGAGCACCTGTCGCACTTCGTCGGCAGTTGGACGTACACCAGCAAGTTCTGGGAGTACCCCGGCGCCGAGCCGGGCTTGAGCACCGGCACGGCCAGTGTCCGCCCCGACCTCGGCGGACGCTACTTTGTTGAGCGCGTCGAAGGTTCCTTCATGGACATGCCCTTCGAGGGCCGCAACATGATGGGATACGACAAGGTGGCGAAGGAGTACTTCTTCGCGTGGGGCGATTCCATGAGCACGGGCATCATGGTCGGTCGCGGCCAATGCGACGGCGACGGCAAGGTCTTCACCTACCACGCCACCTACAACGATCCGATGGCCGGGCCGCAGAAGGTCAAGTCGGTGGTCACCGTCGTCAACAACAACATGCACATCTACGAGTCCTTCGCGCAGGACGAGAAGGGCCAGTGGTGGAAGAACATGGAACTCACCTACAAGCGCCGCAACTGACCAGGGCTGATCGCGCCGCCGCGGCCTTCGGGCCGCACACGCGCTGACGCGTGGCTGCGACCGAGCGACATCTCAATGTCCGATCCCGACCGTCCGGTTCATTCGAGCCGGACGGTCGTCGTTTTGTCGGGTGTGAACGCGGAAGTTTCCGCCATCTGTCGCGGCCCGCAGCCAAGGCGTCGGCAACGGGGCGAATCCCTGGCGGGTCCCGACGCGCCCTGACCTACGTTCGACGAGTTGTTTGAGTTCCTCGTTTCCCGTTGTCAGGAGAATTGAAGATGACGCGTCGAATCAACCCGCGGCGACTTGTGAGAATGTTCATCCGCAGTCCATTCATGCTCGGCGCCGCGATGGGGCTGATGGTGAACCTCGCCATCTATCCCGCCATGCAATCGGCGAGCGCGCAGACGGGCACGACGCCCGCGCCCAGCCGCCCGACATCCGGTCCGATGCCTTTCCCCGATCCGGGACTCGCCGACGAACTCGAAGGCTTTCCGCGCGAGGTGCACGAAGACATCTTCGGCGCCGACCCCGGCACGACCCACCTGCCCTACGACATGTTCGAGCAGATCGACGCGCCGGGGCTGTACCCCGGCGTCAACGCCGACGGCGAGGCGTTCGTCCTGGACGTCTATGACGTCCTGCTGACGCCGGCGGACGTCGAGCAGGCGGTGATCGACGAAGGCGTACAGGTTGATCCCGAGGATCTGCAGTGGATCGAGGACAATCAGTTCGAGGCGGTGGGCGTCTATGCGAGCATCGCGACGAACCTCGGCGCGCGCGAGGTCATCGCGTACCAGTTCACGGCGACGACCCCGGAGTACGGCCTGCATCACGTCCTCATGGTGGCGCAGGATCCGGAGTACTTCGCGACGCCCCAGGCGTCGATGAACATCAGTTCAGCCGGCGGCGGGTGCGAGAATGCGCTGCAGGGTGTGATCGACGCATTTGACTGTGACGGCACGATCGTCGTGGATCAGGCGTGCGTCAATGCGGCGCAGGCGGCGTACGACCTCGCCGTGGCCGCCGCTCAGGCGGACTGGGCGCACGCGATTTCCAAGGCCATCGCCGCGTACAACATCGCCATGGATGCGATCGCGGTGGCGAAGGCGGCGCTGCTCGCCTGGCGCATCGCGACGATCGCCATTCGACTGGTGCGCTGCCTGCGCCTGGCGTCGATTCCCTTCGTCGGCTCCGCGCTGGCCGCGGCATGCGTGATTCTCGAGACTGCGCGGGTCATCGCGGAGGAGATCGCCAAGCGCGCCGCGATCGAGGCCGCCAAGGCCGCGGCCGATCTGGCGCTGCAGATCGCCAAGGACAACGCCGACGCCATTCTCGACGCCGCGTTGGACCTCGCCTGCGACGCCCTGGTCGCGGCCCTCAACGCGTGCCTGGACTGCATCGAAGTCGAGATCACACCGGAACGCCGCACGGTGGCCGCGCCCGCGCGGACGGTCGTGATCCAGTGACCGCCACCCGCTGACGCACCTTCCGACCCCGGCCCGGATCCCCGACGGGATCCGGGTTCGTTTGAGACTGACGGCGACGCTTCCGCTCAGAGTCCCAGCGGTTTGACGCCGACCTTCGGATCGCCGACCGGCCCCGTCACGCTGTACTTGACGAGTTTGTCGGTGACGGCGCCGAGGACGTCGCCGACCTTGCCGAGCATGTTCTGGACCTTCTCCATGGGGCCGGCGTTCACCGTCAGGTCGAGCGTCCGCTCGTAGCTGATGAGCCCCTTCCCGCGAGCGACGACCGCCTTCGTCTCCGCGACGAACGAGGACAAATCCACGCCCTTGCCGGTGAGTTTGAAGTCGACGTCGAGCTTGTCCTGGGGTTCGTACGCATTGCCGGTGATCTGTCCGACGACGTCGAGGAGGTCGGCGAGGTCGGTGAGCACGGGGATGGCGATGAGCTGACCATTTCGGATCTTGAGATCGCCGGATCCCTCGACGGACGCGGGCAGGTTCGCGGCCGACGCGCGGACGCCGCCTGATGTGTTCAGGATGCCTTTGAGCTTCGGCAGATTGGCGTCCGTCGCCTGGGCGCGGAAGAACTTGTCGAGATCGACATCGGTGATCGTCCACGAGGCGGACATCGGCATGTCGGTCGCATTCAGATCGACGGAGGCGTCCGTCACGGCGATCGAACCGTTCAGCGCATTGATGTCGAACGTCGGCAGCGTCGCGATCCCCTGTGCGAGGCGCGCATCGAACTGCGCCTTCTTGATCGGAACTTCGATCTTCGTGAACGTCAGGTTGAAGTCATCGAGCGCCCCGTCGATCTCGAGATCGGACGCTTTCCAGTCGGTGAGTGGGAGGCGTCCCGAGAGGGTCGCCTTGAGGTCGCCCTTCGCCTTGTACTGGCGCAGCGCATTCTGCAAGGCGACGGGGAGTGAGCTGTAGTTGTCTTCATGGAGGTGCGTCTCGAGCGTGGTTTCGTCGAGTTCCGCGACGAAGGTGTCAATGTTGATTCGCCCCTTGAGATCGAGTTCGAAGACGGGTTTGCGTCCGACGACGGTGTCGAGCTTGTACCAGCCGGGCTCGCCGGCGTCATCGGGGGTCGCGTTGAGAGTCATGTTGAGGTCGGTGAGTTCCATCGCCTCTTCGTCGCCCTCTTCGCGCATCTCGATGATGCCGTTGACGATCTTGAGTTCGCGGATGCTGAAGACGTTGCTGAGGCGGGTGTCTTCCGGCTGGTCCTCCTGGTTCTTGATGTTCTTCGTCTTTGCGAAGGGCACGAGTCCCTTGAAGCCGCTTTCGCCGTCGGCGCCGGTCGTCCGGATGAGGCGCAGGTCGGGGGTGTCGAGGACGATGGCCTCGAAGACGAGCGGCTCGCCGATCCTGGGGACCTCCGCGAGCGTGACGGTGATCGACTTGCAGGTGATGACTTCGGTGGAGTCAGGCGCCGTGAAGGTGACGCCGTCAAGGATGATGGTGCCGGGTTGCTGGTAGGTGAGTTTCTGGAATTCGATCTCGGGGACGATGTAGGTGTTGGCGACCTTGACGATCTGCTTTGCGAGGTAGTTCTGGAGGTTCTGTCCGGCCCCCGATGCCGCGACGTTGCCGAGCAGATTCTTGCCCGCGGGCGTCAACAGGAGGGCGGCGAGTCCACCGGCGGCGAGGACGCCGACGATGAACAGAGCGATGAGGACCTTCTTCATGGGTGTCTTATTCCTGTGCTTGAAGAATGCGTAACTGAGCGACGCGAACGGCGTCCGGGTTGATGTCGGCGCCGACCGCGTGTCGGCCGGTCTCGATGGCCGCGACGAGCGTGGTGCCGGAGCCGCAGCACGGGTCGAAGACCGCGCCATCGGGTGGGCAGCACCCCTGAATAAGCATACGCAGAAGGGCGAGTGGCTTCTGCGTCGGCCATCCGACCCGCTCGTGGGCCATGTTGTTGAGGGCGGGGACATCCAGGACGTCGGTGGCCTTCTTGGAGCGTCCGGCCATGCGACGGCTTGTCGCGGGCACCTGGGGCGGGTCGAACCAGTACGCATCCGGGTCGATCGCGTAGAACAGGATATCGTCGTGTTTGCGGGCGAAACGACGGGGTGAGGAGCCGCCGAGGCCGTACGACCAGATCAGGTGGTTAACGAAGTGATCCGCCCCCAGCAGGTCGTCGAGCATGAGCCGGACATGGTGGGATGTCCGCCAATCGACGTGAATGAGCAGGTTTCCGCGCCTGTGCATCGCCGGGAGCGCCGCTTCGAGACGCGCTCGCATCCACGCCACGTACGCCTGGGGCGAGGGCCAACTGTCGACGAAGGCGCCTTCATTCGCCTCTTGCCGCGATCCGGTGTTGAATGGGGGATCGACGTACAGGAGGTCGATCGATTCCGGCGCCAGCGACCTCGCGGCATCGAGCCAGTCGGCGTGCGTCAGCCGCGCCGAAGCGCCGATGGAACGCCACTGAATCGGGGCGCGGGATGCGGAGGTTGAACGATCCGTCATGGATTTCCGCCTGACGGCTGCAGTCGATGCACGCTATGACTTACACTCTTCGGCGCGCGACGGACGGCGTCGGGCGGCGCGCGAGTGATCATACCACCCCGAGGAAGGACGCATGACGACGGCCATCATGAGCAAGAAGCAGGACAAGAAGGATCGCAAGGCGAAGGTCTCCATGGCCGCGAAGCACGACCGGCACGTCCTTTACCAGGAGTCCGTTCAGTGCGTCGAGGCGGAGATCGACTTCGTGGACGAGACGTTCAAGGACCTGCGCGGGCGGCACGCGGAACTCATCCGTGAGGACTTCTGCGGCACGTGCAACACCTCCTGCGAATGGACCCGGCGACGCCCGACCAATCGCGCGATCTGCGTCGATTTCGACGCGGAAGTGCTGGAGTGGGGGCGCAAGAACAACATCTCCATCCTCCCGGAAGCCGCGCAGAATCGTCTGACGGTCGTGCAGGACGACGTCCTGACCGTCCGCACCGATCCCGTCGATGCGGTGCTGGCGATGAACTTCTCGTACTTCTGCTTCAAGACGCGCGATCAGCTCCGCGCCTACTTCAAGGGCGTGCGTGACTCCCTCATCGACGACGGCATCCTCTTCATGGACTGCTACGGCGGGTACGAGGCGTGCCAGGACATCGTCGAGGAACGCAAGATCGACCGGAAGTTCAAGTACGTCTGGGAGCAGGACGATTTCGATCCGATCAGCAACACCCTCCGCTGCTACATCCACTTCAACTTCAAGGACGGCTCCAAGATGAAGCGGGCCTTCTCCTACGAGTGGCGGATGTGGTCGCTCCCGGAGATCCGTGAACTCCTCGCCGAAGCCGGCTTCTCACGCTCGACCGTCTACTGGGAGGGCGCCGAAGAGGACTCGGAGGAGGGCAACGGCGTCTTCGAACCCGTCGATCGGACCGAGAACGACCCGTCATGGGTCGCCTACATCGTCGCCGAACGCTAGCGCGGTTCCAGTCGCTTCGGCGCAGCCTGCCAGCCGCACATTCGTCGCGGCCTCAGAAATGTCCCCCCGGAACAGCGCATCCGGACGCGTCTCGGATCGTTGGGTGCTCTGCGGCGCCTGATTCGGGCGGGGCTGTGGTTCACAACGCGGTCCGCTCTCATGCCGCGTCGATCGCACGCCCGGAACCCGCCGCGACACTCCGAAATTGTTGTTTTCAATTATTATTGAAATGATTGATTGCCCACTCACCGCGATGTAGACTTCTCCGCAATGCCTGCCCTTTTGCCCATCGACGCCCGGGATGAACGGATCGTCGCCTCCATCGAGGCGGGTCTTCATCGCGTGGAGCGTCGGTTCAGCGACCAGCTCGACTCGCGGCTGCCTCCGGTTGCGGACCTGTGTCGGCATGTTGAGTCGTATCGTGGCAAGATGCTGCGTCCGACGCTGGTGATGCTGAGCGGCCTTGCCGCGAGCGATGGGGGGGCGTTGTCGGACGACGCCGTAACCGTCGGCGCCGTCATGGAGATGGTCCACATGGCCACGCTCGTGCACGATGACGTGCTCGACGAGGCGGACATGCGACGTGGCGGGCGCACCGTGAACGCGCTTCGCGGCAACGAGGCGGCGGTCATTCTCGGCGACTACCTGATTGCGCGATCGTTTCACCTGTGCAGTCAGATTGACGATCAGCGCATCGCTCTGCGCGTCGGCGCGGTGACGAGCGTCGTCTGCGAGGGCGAATTGCTTCAGTTGCATCACCGGGGCGACTGGGATCTCGACGAGGAAACGTACTTCGAGATCATTGAGCGGAAGACGGCGTCGCTGATTGCCGCGGCATGCGAGTTGGGGGCCGCGAGCGGCGGGTGCGACGAAGCCCGGTGTATGGCGTTTGGCGAGTATGGTCGTCGCATCGGTCTTGCGTTCCAGATTCAGGACGACCTGCTTGACCTGTTGGGCGAGGCTTCGGTTGTCGGGAAGTCGTTGGGGAAGGATCTCGAGAAGGGCAAGTTGACGTTGCCGCTGATTCATCATCTCGCGACGGTGGATCCGGCGGACCGTGATGCGTCGCTGACGGTGATTCGGTCTGGGGATTCGTCCGGCGTGGCGTCTCTGCTTCAGCGGACGGAGTCGGTCGGCTATGCCGCGGGCCTGGCGCGTTCGTATGTGCAGGACGCGATCGACCTCATGACGTCCCAGCCGGCGTCGGCGGCGCGTGACTGTCTGCTTGGGCTCGCCGAGGCGGTGGTGACGCGTCGTCGGTGACGCGTCGTTCGGGTGATGTCTGATTGGTGGCGATTGGCGTCTGAGTTGTTATACTGCTCGGCTCGCGTTTTGAACGCCCGTCGCCCGGCGTGAGTCGCCGGGCCGCCCAAGTCCATGACGAGGAAAGCAGCAATATGAGCCAGTTCAGCCGATTCTCCGGGAACAAGCCGACCGTGATCAAGGAATCCGCCAACGGCGTCAAGTACGTCGATTACAAGGATGTTGAGTCGCTTCGCCGGATGCTCAGCCCCAACGGCAAGATTTACGGTCGCAAGCGTCTCGGCACGACTGCCCGCGAGCAGCGCATGATCGCCCGTGCGATCAAGCGTTCCCGCTACATGGGTCTTCTGCCGTTCACGTCGGCGACGCTCTGATCGCTCTCTGATCATGATCGACGCGGAGCGCGGGATTCACCCTCCCGGCGCTTCTGTCGCGCGCTATGCTGGCGTCATGGCTGATCGCATTGAATTGATGCAGCGTTTCGTGGATGGGCTCTGGCCGGAGGCGGAGCGTCTCGGCTGGTCGTGGATCGGTTTTTACGAGATTGCTCCGGCGGGTGATGAGATGACTCTCGGTCCCTGCCGCGACCGTCCGGCGTGTTCGCCGATCGCGTTGACGGGGATGTGCGGTCGATCCTGGCGTGAGCGTGTCGGCTTGCTGATTCCGGACGTGCATGCCCACGGGGACGCGCACATCGTGTGCGATCCGCGCAATCTCTCTGAGATGGTGATTCCGCTCTTTGGCGTCTCCGGCGATGCGTCGTGGGGTGTCTTTGATGCGGACAGTTTTGAGAAGGATCGGTTCAGTCGTGGCGACGTGGAGCGCATCAACGCCGCGTTGGTCGAGCATGGGCTGACGCGTGCGTCGGCGTTCGAGCGTGTGTTGACGCTGTAGTCAGCGTTTTCTTCGGGCGCGGAAGAAGTTTCGGAGCAGTTCGGCCGCGCGTTCGGCGAGGACGCCCCGGATCGGTGCGACGCGGTGATTGAGGCGTGGGTCTTCTGTGATGCGGTAGAGCGAGCCGGCAGCGCCGGCCTTGGGGTCGTCGGCGCCGCAGACGAGGCGTCCGATGCGCGCGTTGACGATCGCGCCGGCGCACATGCAGCATGGTTCGAGTGTGACGACGAGGGTGCAGTGGTTGAGTCGCCAGTCGCCGACCGCCCTGGCCGCGGCCCGGATGGCGATCATTTCGGCGTGTGCGGTGGGGTCGTCGTCGGTTTCTCGTCGATTGGCGCCTTCGCCGAGGATGTGGGCGTTTTCGGTTTCGTAGACGACGGCGCCGACGGGGACTTCGCCCTCGGCCGCGGCCTGGGCGGCGAGTTCGAGCGCGCGTTCCATCATTGTGCGATCGACGTCGGTGACGTCGTGTTGGGGTGTCGGGCGTCGTCTGACGAATCGTCGCAGCGGTGCGTTCATCGTTTCTGCTCGATCTCACCTGCGATGCGGCTGGGCGGGACGAAGCGCATGAGCAGGACGCCGAGTTCGAAGAGGAAGTAGAGGGCGCCCCCGAGCATGAGCATGGAGAATGGGTCCTGCGGTGTGAGCACGGCGCCGGCGATGGCGCAGCCGAAGATGACGTACCGTCGCACCTTGCGAAGGTCTTCGGGTCGGAGGATTCCGGACCATCCGAGCAGCATGAGCACGATGGGGAGTTGGAACGCGATGGCGAAGACCAGCCCGAGCCAGAAGATGAGGGAGACGTATTCGCCGATGCGGTACTGCTGTGCGATGGCGCCGCCGCGTTGGCCTCGGAAGCCCATGACGATGTCGTCGGCGGTCTGGATGCGCAGTTCGTTGAGGCGCGTGTTGTACCACATGGTTCCGACGGGGGCGTCCGCGGGATCGACGTTGATCATGGGGATCTCGGCGAGCGCGATTTCGGGGGGCAGCGGTTCGATGTTCACGTTCGGCTGGACGACGGCGGTTCCGAATGAGATGAGGAAGAAGAGGGAGATGGGCAGGAGTGCGAAGTAGAGGAATGCCGCGGACGCGGCCGTGAGCACGGCGGAGAAGGGGATGAGGAAGTAGACGAAGCGGCGTTCGTGGTGGTAGAGGCCGGGGGAGATGAAGAGCCAGAGTTGGTAGAGGAGCCAGGGGAAGGAGACGAGCAGGGAGATGATCAGCGAGACCTTAATGTAGGCGCCGAAGGTTTCGAGAGGGCTGGTGGCGAGGAGTCCGGCGGGCTGATCGGCGGCGCGGAGGGCGTCGAGCAGGGGGATGGTGAGGACTTCGAGGATGCGTCCGCCGAAGACGAGTCCGAGGATGAAGATGGGGAGGATGCCGAGGAGCGCATGGATGATGCGTCGGCGCAATTCGTCGAGGTGGTCTCCGAACGACATGACGAGTGGATCGGATAGGGGCATGGGCGGTAGGACTCTCGGGGGGACCGTCACGGATCGCGGCCGCGATGCTGATGGTCGGACGATAATAGGGATCGGACGGGGTCGTCGAGTCGCCAGCGGGCCGTCGCCGGGCTTTTTTTCGATTCCTCGGCCGCACGGCGACGGAAGCGGGGCCCCGGCGCGTCTGGAGTGAACGTATGCGGATTCTTGAGGAAGCACGATTCACGCAGGAGGCGTCGCGGGGCGACCATGAGGCGATCGACGCCCTGTGGCGCGCTCACCGGCGCTGGGTCGCGGCGATTCTGCTGGCGCACAAGCC
This sequence comes from Pyruvatibacter sp., assembly GCF_040219635.1. Classification (NCBI taxonomy): domain Bacteria; kingdom Pseudomonadati; phylum Pseudomonadota; class Alphaproteobacteria; order Hyphomicrobiales; family Parvibaculaceae; genus Pyruvatibacter; species Pyruvatibacter sp. The sequence continues at coordinate 51,912 of NZ_JAVJSC010000003.1, read as the reverse complement.
GCGGGGCGTCGAACTTGAGGACCTGCTGCAGGAAGTGGCGATGAAGATGGTCCGGGATCTCCACCGTCTGAAGGATCCGGCGTCGCTTCGTCCGTGGCTGCGTGCGGTCGCGGTGAATGCGGCCCGCACGGCGGGTCGGCGACGCAAGGTGCGGTCGGTCGTGCGGACGACGTCCGACGAGCGCGCCCTCGAACAGGGCGTGGACGCGGACGATCGACCGGACGCACAGGAGGATGGCCGCCGCCTGTTGGAACTGGCGCGCGATCTTCCGGAGGCGTACCGTGAGCCGCTGATGTTGCGGGCGGTGCGTGGATTGAGCTATCGGCAGATCGCCGATGCGCTCGAATTGCCGATCACGACGGTCGAGACGCGTCTGGCCCGGGCGCGGCGCATGTTGCGCGACGCCATGGCCGACGCGGCTCCCGACGGCGCGTCGAACGCGCAGGAGCAGTCATGAACGACAGCGACGAACGATACCAGGACGGACTGACCCGGGAGGAGATCCTCATCGGGCGCGTGACGGACGGCGAGGCCTCCTCGACGGACTGGCGCGAACTCGAATCGATGGCGGAGACGGACCCGGCCGTGCTCCAGCGTCTCGCCGAGGCGCAGCGCGTTCATGCTGAACTTGAGCGCGCCGTGGAGGATCGGATCGCGATCGCGGAGCTCGTCGAGGCGCGGGCGCTGCGTGCGGCGACGTCCTCGTGGTCGCGCTTCGGTCGCACGATGCAGCGCGTCGGCATGATCGGCGGCTGGGCGGTCGCGGCGACGCTCGGGGTCATGTGGTATGCGGGCCCGGGGCCCTCCAACGGTTCGAACGTGAACGGTCCGGTCACGAGCGGGTCGAACCCGGCGGTCGTCCGCAACGGGTCGTCGGGACGCGCGGGGGTCGTGCAGCCCGTGAACTTCGAGCAGTACGATCCGGACGTCGTCTTCGACGGGTACCTGCGCTCGGGCGTCAAGAGCGGTCAGATCCTCGGCGTGATGCCGATGGAGATGATCGAGGTGCAGCCGACGGCGTCGGGTCGCCAGCAGGTGATCGTGGTGCGTCGGATCGTGGAGCGTCGGGAGGTGGACGCGCTGGAGAAATTCGAGTGGCAGTCGGATGAGAACGGCATTCCGCGCCTCCAGCCGCGGCGTACGGGGAGCGGTGCGGGTCCGATGTGACGCGTTCCGTGACGAACAAGCACAACCAACTTCGAGTCTGTTTCAACCAAGAGGCACAGCCATGAAAGCATCAATCACACACATTCCACTGACGGCCGCGATCCTGGGCGGGCTGGCCGGAGCGTCGTTCCTGAGTCCGCCGGCGCTCGCGGCGCCCTCGGCCCCACCCGGACCGCCGCAGCCGGCCGCGGCGCCGATGGTGGCGATGGACGCGAGCGCACAGGACGCCGTCAACCGCTCCGTCACCGTTCTCACCGACGACGACGGTCGCGAAGTGAAGGTCGTTCTCGAGGACGGCGAATACACCATCTGGGTTGACGGCGAGAAGGTGCGTTCCGGCGACTTCTCCGACGCGCCGCGCGTGATGTCGATTGAGAAGGACGGCGAGGCGGTGGCGGTGCTGCGCCGGACGGGCGACGCCGCGTACAACGTGCGCTTCGCCGGAGACGAGCGTGAAGTCCGCGAGCGTGCGGCCCGTGAACTCCGGCGCTCCCTGAGCGGTCTGGAGGGTCGCGAGCGCGCTCTGACCGCGCTGCGTCTACAGCCCGGCGATGACGACGAGGTTCGCGTGATCGCGGAGATCGCCCACGAGCCGAAGGTCATGATGGGCGTGACGATGGAGGAACTTCCCGAGTCGCTCGCCGCGCAACTCGACCTCGACGCCGTCGGCGCCACGCTCCTGACAGGCGTCCTCGATGGGTTGCCGGCGCAGAAGGCGGGGCTTCGGATGCATGACGTCATCGTCGGCGTCAGCGGGATCGACGGCGCCTCCCCCGCGGACATCCGCAAGCGGCTGCGCGATCTCAAGCCGGGCGATGAGTTGAAGTTCCGCGTGCTTCGTTCCGGTCGCGAGCGCGACATCACGCTGAAGTTGGAGGCGTTCAACCCGGAGGCGTTGGGAATCGCCCCGAACGTCGTTCGCCGCTGGGGCGAGGACCGTTCGTTCCCTTCGGGCGAAGAGGTCGCGCCCAAGGCGCCCATCCTCGAGGTCGAGCAGTACCTGCGCAAGATGCAGGAGTCGTTTGAGCAGCAGTTCGACTCCGACGAATTCGACGCGTACTTCGGCGAGTTGTCGCGCCTGCTGGAGGATATCGAGGTTCAGTTCGAGCAGGAACCCGGTCGCTTCACGTTTGACGTGGAGATCCCCGGTCTTCAGCAGAAGGGCGCCGGCGCCATTTCGATCTTCCCTGAAGGCGAAGTCTTCAGCGGGGAGGACTTCCAGGTCTTCATCCCCGGCGAAGACGGCGAGGCGCGTGCGATCACGATTCCCCGCACGCCCAATCCGCCCGGTCTGCCCGGGCATTGGCGTGCGGAGTCGGGGACGTCCGTGCTGACGGAGCGGATGGACGCCATCGACGCGCGTCTTGACCGCATCGAATCCATGCTCGAGCGCCTGCTGCACGAGCGCGGCGACGACTCACACTGAGGCCCGCATTCGCGAAACATCCCGCAAGATTGAGCGAATCGCGCCGGTCGGACGCCTTCCTCGCAGGGCGTCCGACCATTTTCGTTTTGACGCAGCGCGTCGGTCCGACTTGAAGCCGCGGCCCGGTGATGTTCTGCTGAAGCGCATGGAACTGACGCCGCTGCGCTACTTTCAGGAGATCGCCCGTGTCGGCCACATGACTCGGGCCGCGTCAAGCCTGGGCGTGTCGCAGCCGGCGCTGTCCACGATGCTCAAGAAGTTGGAGGCCGAGGTGGGCGCCGAACTGCTCCATCGCACGGGCCGCGGCGTGACGCTGACGGAAGCGGGTCGCGTCTTTCTCGAGCACGCGGAAGAGGCGCTGCGGGCCGCCGACGGCGCCGTGGGCGCGGTGCGTGAACTCGTCGGACTTCAACGCGGCTCCATTCGCGTCGGCGGCGGGGCGACGGCGACGACGTACCTGCTGCCGGACGTCATCTCCGCGTTCCGCGCGACGCACGCCGGGCTGCACTTCTTCGTGCGCGAAGCGGGTTCCCGATCGGTCTCTTCCTCCGTGCTGTCGGGCGAACTCGATCTCGGCATCGTGACGCTTCCCATCCGCATGCCCGGCTCGGACGACCTCATGACGATTCCGCTGGTCGAGGATGAATTGCGCCTGATCGTGCCGCCGAAGCATCGGCTGGCGACGCGTCGCAGTTTCCGGTGGGACGACCTGGCGGGCGAGTCGATGGTCGGATTCGAGGCGGGGTCCGCGGTGCGTGAGGTGATCGATCGGGCGATGGCGTCTCGCGGCGTGTCGGTGAACATCGTGATGGAACTGCGCTCGATCGACAGCATCAAGCAGATGGTGCGTGCGGGCATCGGCATCGGGTTCGTGAGTCGGTTCGCGTTGAAGGCGAAGGAGGGGCTGCGCGGCCGCGACGAGCGGGTCGTGCGGCAACTGGCGATCGTCCGCCGCGCGGACCGCGTCCCGGCGCCGGGACCCGCGGAGTTCGAGGCGGCGCTGCGACAGCGGTACAGGTCGTGAGCGCCTAGACTGCCTGCATGACTGACATCCCCCGCAGACCATTCGGAAAGACCGGCCTCGAAGTCTCCTGCCTCGGTTTCGGCGGCGCGCCGATCGGGCTGCTGGAGACGGATGAAGGCGTCTCATCGCAACTGCTCAACGGCCTGCTCGATCGAGGCGTCAACGTCTTCGACACGGCGACGATGTACTACGGTTCGCAGGCGATGATCGGACAGTGCATCAGCCACAGGCGCGACGAGTTTGTGATCGTCACCAAGTGCGGGCTCGCGGGCGAGGCGGACAACCCCGATCGCTGGACGCCGGAGAAGATCACGCAGGACATCGACAACAGCCTGAAGGAGCTGCGCACCGACGTCGTGGACGTGATGCTGCTGCATACGCCGAGCGAGTCGATCCTCAAGCAGGGCGACGCGCTGGGCGCGGTCGTCAAGGCGCGGGAGGCGGGCAAGGTGCGGCACGCGGGATTCTCCGGCGACAACGAACTCGCAACATGGGCCGCGGCACAGCCGGACATTGAGGTCATCCAGACGTCCATCAACATGTGCGACCAGGTCAATATCGAAGGCCTGCTGCCTGCGGCGCGCGAGCACGGCGTCGGCATCATGGTCAAGCGTCCCATCGCCAACGCGGCATGGAAGAGCCAGGACGAACAGTACGAGCGATATCGCAACTACTACAGCTCGTACCACGATCGCTTCGCAAAGATGGGGCTGTCGATCGACGATGTCTCGGCCGCGGCCGGCGAGACATTGACGTGGCCCGAGGCCGCGCTGCGTTTCACGCTCAGTCACGACGGCGTCTCGACAGCGATCATCGGGACGACGAAGCCCGGGCACATCGATCAGAACGCGGCCGCGGCGGCGAAGGGACCGCTGCCGGAGCGGGCCGTCGCGCTCATCCGCAACGCCTTCAGCCGCGCCCGCGGCGGGGACGACTGGCCGGGGCTGACGTGATTCATGATTGAAGTCGAGACGGCGACGCTGTAGGCTGATGACCATCCGATTGGTCTTCCGGAGTCGTCGCCATGGCCCGATGCCCCGCATGCAACAAGCAGATTGTCTTCGGCGGAAAGCGTCAGAACGGCCACCGCTACTGCAACAGTCGTTGCGCCCACAAGCACGAGCCCGCCGCGCTCAACGCCCGGGAACTTCCGCCGGAGATCGTGGCGCATGAGTTGTTGCAGTTGTATGAATCGGAGTGTCCGACATGCGGCCGGCCGGGCCCGATCGACCTGCATGCGGCGCACTTCGTCTGGTCATTTCTCATTGTGAGTCGTCGAAGATCGCAGCAGTTTCTGTGCTGCCGGCGATGCGGCATGAAGCGCAAGTTGTACGGGATGGCGGCGACGTCGCTTGCGGGTTGGTGGAGCCTTCCGCTTGGCGTCATCCTGACGCCGATCTTCATCGTCCAGAACATCAGGGAGATGGGCCGTCCGGCGGCGGGCGCCCCCTCAGCCAGACTTGAGACGTACGTCCGCAACCGTCTCATCGAGAGCGTGGACTGGGCGGAATTCAAGAAGCAGGAAGCGATCGACGAGCCGGGCGGCTGGGACGCAGCCGAACCCGTCTGAGCAGCCGCCGCGACGTGGCGCCGATCCCGTATCATGCGGGCATGTCCGAAGACGCCCAATCACTGACGTTCGAACGCCTTCAGGCGATCATCCGCGAGCGGTATTCCGACACCGACGCCGCACGCGGGACGCCGGGAACGTTCATGTGGCTCATCGAGGAGATCGGCGAACTGGCGACCTCCCTGCACGAGTGCGCCCCGGGCAAGACGCCGACGCCGGAGCAGCGCCACAACCTCGAAGAGGAGTTCGCCGACGTCTTCGCGTGGCTGACGACGCTGGCGAACATCAACGACGTCGATCTCACGCGGGCGTTGACGAAGTACACCGACTACGAGCGGGTCAAGGGCGTCAAGGATTGATCCTTGGATCTGCGTGGCCGGGGCGTATACTTCAGGCATGTCGCGACGGCTCGTTCTGGCGCTGGCGGGGGCCATCTGGTGCGCCGGGTGTGCGTCGCACGACGTCTCGGTGACGCCGTCGCCCTCCCCCGCACAGCCGGTCGATCGATTCCATCCCGACTTCGCGCCGGGCTTGTCGATTCTCGAGGGATTCGATGAGCAGGCGTCGAATGTCGAGTGGCGTACGGGCGACGCGGCGCTGTACGGCATTCTCGTGGCGGACGGTGATCAGCGCGAGGTGCGCTTCGCGATGGTGCGCGTGCTGGATGACGTGCCGCGACCGGAGTCGGAGTCGGACATCTTCAGCATGCGGCTGATCCAGTGGGGGGACGGCCGGCAGCTCGCCTACTCGTACCGCGAGCGTCCGATCGAGGTGCGCATCCACGACGCTGACGGGCGGTTGATGGAGACCAAGGGGGGCGCGCTGGCGAAGGAACTCGCGGCGATGGGTCTGTGGCGCCCCGCCGCGGCCATGGAGGGGGTGACGACCCGCAAGGTCGAGGAACTCACCGACGAGCAACTCGACGGGCTCGGACGCGGGTTGGTCACGCTCGGGGCGATCATGGATTCGATCCAGGGCAATTCGTCACTGTTTCCGTTGATGATGCGAATCGTGAAGCGTCCGTCGCTGCTGGGTCTGCTCGGCGGGGTGTCGATCACCGTTGAGCCGCGATTCCGGGACGCGATCCCGTCGAACTGGCGCGGGGCGTCGGATCGGAGTCCGGCGCCGGCGTATCGGGTGCCGTTGATCGTCCGGGTGAACGGGGAGGTGGCGCTTGATTGCCTGCTGGACGTTACGCCGGCGCGGTCGCCGCTGCACGTCGGCGCGGGGATCGTGCGGGTCGAGGCGCGGAATCCATCGCGTCCTGACAAGTGGGCGCTGGTGGAACTTCTCGCCGCGAGACGTGGGGCCGCGGACTGACTTCGGCTATGATTTCCGCGGTCGTTCCGAATGATTCGAATCATCGATTGAGGGCTCCCCGATGCAGCGTTGGTCTCGTCATATCGTTCTTGGGTGCATCTCCATCTTCGCGCTGACGCTCATGTCCGCGGCATTGACCGGCTGCAACACGGTCGAGGGCGTGGGCAAGGACGTCAAGGCTGCGGGCGGCGCCCTTGAGGACGCGGCCGACGGCGATGACTGATCCCGGCGACCGATCCGGTTCGCGGCCGTTTCTGACGGCTCGTTGGGTCAATCTGTGCCTGTTCTCGTTCGAGACGCCGCGGGAGTTGCTGGCGCCGCTCCTGGCGCCGGGTCTTGAACTGGATTCGCTGGACGGCAAGGCGTTCGTCTCGCTGGTGGCGTTCCAGTTTCTCGACACGCGCGTCAAGGGCTGTCGCATTCCCGGTCACGTGAACTTCCCGGAATTGAACCTGCGTTTCTATGTGCGGGACGGCGACCGGCGGGGCGTGATGTTCGTGCGCGAGTACGTGCCGCGACGCGCGATCGCCGTGACGGCGCGGCTGCTTTACAACGAGCCGTACCTCGCGGCGGCGATGACCGCGCGCGTCACGCGCGAGGGCGGGCGCCTCGAAGCCATGTACGGCATACGTCGCGGCGGTCGCGAGCATCGCATGGGGGCGGTCGCGCGTGATGAGGCGTGGATGCCGGAGGCGGACTCGGCCGAGCACTTCTTCAAGGAGCACGAGTGGGGGTACGGCGTGAGTCGTCGGGGCGAGCGGCTGACGTATCGCGTTGAACATCCGCAGTGGCGCGTCTATCCGATCGAATCGGTCACGATCGACGTGGATTGGGCGGCGCTGTATGGTCCGCAGTGGCGCGTGATGCAGGATGTCGAGCCGTATTCGACGGTGTTGGCCGAAGGCTCGGAGACGCGCGTCATGCCCCTGTCGATGGCCGCAAAGGCGACGCCGGCGCCCCCCGTCAACGGGTGACGCCGGCGCCTGGGCCGCCTCGATGGGTCAGGCGGGCGCGTCGTGACGCGTCCAGCCCGAGTCGAGGAGCCTTGACCGAACGCCCGGGATACACTGGACGATTCTTTTTCTTCAACGGGGAAACGCATGCCGGATCCAGCGCTGTATCGCCCGCTCTTTCAACCGTTCGCCGCCGGCGGACTCGAACTCAGCAATCGCGTGGTCATGGCGCCGATGACGCGTCGGAAGTGTCCGCGTCCGAACGTTCCGGGCGATGAGATCGCGTCGTATTACGCGCGTCGGGCGTCGTGCGGACTGATCATCACCGAGGGCGTGCACATCGACAACCGCAACGCGTGGGACACGGACGATGTCCCCGGTCTGCACACCGCGGCGCAGGCGGACGGGTGGGCGGAGGTCGTCGAGGCCGTGCACGAGGCGGGCGGGAAGATCGCGGCTCAGTTGTGGCACACGGGTCGGCACGCTGCGGAACCGATCGGACCGTCGGCGATTCCTGTCGTTCGCGGCGACGGCACGCCCAAGGCGACGCCGCGCGCGATGACGTTGACGGACCTGGCGCAGGTGCGCGACGCCTTCTGCCGCAGCGCGACGCTTGCGCAGCGGGCCGGTTTCGACGCCATCGAACTGCACGGCGCCCACGGATACCTGCTCGACTCGTTCGTCTCCGGCGTCGCGAATCAGCGAGAGGACGATTACGGCGGAACGTTCGCCAACCGGATGCGTTTCCCGCTGGAGGTCGTCAGCGCCGTGCGCGAGGCGGTGGGGGACGGCTATCCCATCATCTATCGCTTCAGCCAGTGGAAGGTCGAGAATTACGACGCGCTGAACTACCCGAATCCGGACGCGCTGGGCGCGTGGGTGACCGCCCTGCGCGAAGCGGGCGCGGACATCCTGCACGCCTCGACGCGCGACGCGACCGAAGCCGCATTCCCGCCGGATCAGACGACCCTCGCCGGCTGGACGCGTCGCCTCTCTGATCTCCCCGTCATCGCCGTCGGGCGCGTCGCGACATCGGCTTCGATGGGCGAACCGGGCGATGTGCGCACGACGGACCCCGCTTCGGCCGCGGCCCTGGTCGCCAACGGAGAAGCGGACCTCATCGGCGTCGGCCGTTCGCTCATTGCCAATCCCGACTGGTGCGCGATCGTCGAGCGGGGCGACTGGCATGCGCTGGCGCCGTATCGCGTCGAGATGCTGGAGACGCTTGCGTAAGGCGTGAGGCGTCGGCGGGTACAATCCCCGCATGATGCTCAAGGATCGAATTGCTGTCGTGACGGGCGCGTCGGCGGGAATCGGGCGGGCGATGGCTCGTCGGTTCGCGTCCGAGGGCGCGCGTGTCGTCGTCAACGCCCGTCGCGCCGATCGGCTGGATGCGCTCGTGGGCGAGATCGTCTCCGATGGCGGCGCGGCCGTCGCGGTCTCGGGCGACGCCGCGTCGAACGAGACGATCGCGTCGATGCTGGATGCCGCGAAGGCGACATGGGGCGCCCCGGTGGACCTCGCCGTCGCCAACGCGGGTCGCGGCCTCTCGGGATCGCCCTTGACGTCCGACGAGGGCCAGTGGGAGGAGGTCATCCGCACGAACTTCCTCGGCGCGATGCGCTTCTGCCGGGCCGCGGCGGGGGCGATGCTCGAGTCGCTCGAAACCGACGACTGGACCCGCACGCCGCGCGATCTTGTTGTGATTTCATCCAGCGTCGGCAGGAATGTCTCGCCGTTTTCCTCGATGTACGGCGCCACGAAGTTCGCGATCACGTCCATCGCCGAGGCGATGCGGCGCGAGATCGGGCCCAAGGGAGTGCGCGTCACGGCGATTCATCCGGCGGTCGTCGAGAGCGAGTTCCAGGGCGTCGCGGGGTACGACGCGGCCCAGTTCGGATCGTTCATGGAGTCCATCGGGCCGGTGCTGCAGCCCGAGGACATCGCCGATCTCATCGCGTTCGCGGCGTCGCGCCCGGCGCACGTCAACCTCAACGACATCATGATCCGGCCGACGCGCCAGGACTATCCGTGAGCCGCCGCTGATGCTCGCGCGGGACACGATCGCCGCCGTCGCAGGCGCGCCGGGACGCGGGATGACGGGCATTGTGCGCCTCTCCGGGCCGCAGACGTTTGACGCGCTGGCGCGCACGCTCGCGATCGCGGCGGAACGTCGGCGCGGCGCGACGCTCAACCGCGTGCAATGTCGGGTGTCCGGTGAGGACGTGACGGTTCCGTGTCGGCTGCTGACGTTCGTCGCGCCCGGGTCGTACACCGGGGAGGACGGCGCGGAGATTCACCTCGTCGCGAATCCGTTCGTGCTCGACGCGCTGATGGATGCGCTGACGTCCGCGGATGGCGTGCGTCCGGCCGAGCCGGGTGAGTTCACGGCGCGGGCGTATCTCAACGGTCGGCTGACGATTGAGCAGGCGGAGGGCGTGCAGTCGCTGATCGCGGCGCGGTCGGACGCGGAGCTCGATGCCGCGAGGCGGTTGCTGTCGGGCGAGGCGGGCGAGCGCTACCGCGCCCTGGCGGACGAGGCGGGAACGCTGCTTGCGCTCGTGGAGGCGGGGATTGACTTCACCGATCAGGAGGACGTCGTCGCGATTGCACCGGACGCGTTGCGATCGCGGCTGGAGGCGTTGATTGCGTCGGTCGCCGCGCTGGCTGGTCCTGAGTCGATCGCAGCGGCGGAGCATGAACCGGTCGTTGCACTGGCGGGCCCGCCCAACGCAGGCAAATCGACGCTCTTCAACCGGTTGCTGGGTCGGGAGCGTTCGGTGGTGGCGGACGAGCCCGGCGTGACGCGTGACGTGATCCGGGAGCGGGTCGGGTTGGCGGACGCTCCGGCGTGGCGTGCGGTGCTGCCGTCGTCCTGCGCCTTCGACGGCGTGACGCTCGCGGATCTGGCGGGGCTGGACGCGGCGTTGGCGGAGCGGTCCGTCGTGGATGCCGCGGCTCAGGCGGCGGCGATGGATGCGTTGGCGCGTGCGGACGTGGTCATCTGGTGCGATCCGACGGGTCGATTTGCGGACGAGCCGGCGGGGGTCGCGGGCGCGCGGCTGCTGCGGGTGCGAACGAAGGCGGATCTGCCTGGCGCGTCGGACGGCTCGTTTCTTTCGGTGTGCGCGTTGGACGGGTGGAACGTGGATGCGCTGCGTCGTGCGGTGTTGGATGCGTTGACCTCGGCGCGCGCGACGGACGACCTCGCCGTCCTGCCGCGGCATCGGGGTGCGTTGCTGCGCGCCCGTCGCGGTCTGGAGGAGGCGTTGGCGATGACGCCGGCGACGTCGCGTCTGGGTCATCCGGAGTTGATCGGCGCGTCGATGCGTGATGCGTTGGACGCGTTGGGCGAGATCTCGGGTCGTGTGAGTCCGGACGACGTGATTGGCCGCATCTTCGCGACGTTCTGCGTGGGCAAGTGACGGGCGCGAAAAAAACCCAGGGACTCGAGTCCCTGGGTTCGTGTGATGCGTGCGTGTCGGACGTCGTGGTCCGTATTCGGTGTGGTGATTCGTCGGCTCAGCCGGCGGAGGTGACTTCCTTGACCATGCTGGGGGGAAGCGGGCGGTACTCGAGGGGTTCCATGGAGGATGTTGCGCGTCCCTGCGTGAGTGAGCGGAGGACGGTGGTGTAGCCGAACATTTCGGAGAGGGGAACCTCAGCGGTGATGAGTCGGGTGTTGCCGCGTTCCTCGGTGCCGACGATCATGCCGCGACGGCTGGACACGTCTCCGGTGACGGAGCCGATGTATTCGTCGGGGGTTGTGATGACGACCTTCATGACGGGTTCGAGCAGCGTGAGTCCGGCCTTGTGGCATGCGTCGATGAGCGCGAGGCGACCGGCCTGTTCGAATGCGACCTGCGAGGAGTCAACCGGGTGGTATGAGCCGTCAATGAGGGTGCACTTGATGTTGATGAGGGGGTAGCCCGCCATGACGCCGGAGACGGCGGTGTTGCGGATGCCGACTTCGACGGAGGGGATGAACTCCTTGGGGATCGAGCCGCCGACGATCTTGTTCTCGAAGGCGACGTTGTCCTTGAACTTGAGTTCGGCCTCTTCGGCCTGCTCGGCGGTGAAGGGCTCGATGTTGATGATGCAGTCGCCGAACTGGCCTCGACCGCCGGTCTGCTTGACGAACTTGCCGCGGACCTCGTTGGCGGAACCGGTGATGGTTTCGCGGTAGGAGACGCGTGGCTTTCCGACCTCGACGTTGATCTTCATATCGCGAACGAGCTTGTTCTTGATGATCTCGAGGTGGAGTTCGCCCATGCCGGCGATGATGGTCTGTCCGGTCTCATCGTCGTACTGGCTGCGGAACGAGGGATCTTCCCGACGGATGGTGACGAGTGCGTCGCCGAGTTTGCGCTTGTCCTCGGAGGTCTTGGGCTCGATGGACATGGAGATCACCGGATCGGGGAACGTCATGCGTTCGAGCAGGATCGGGTCGTTCATGTCGCAGAGGGTGTCGCCGGTCATGGAATCCTTGAGACCGATGACGGCGACGATCTGTCCTGCGTACGCCTCTTCGAGCGCGATGCGTTCCTTGGCGTGCATTTCGAACATGCGGGAGATGATCTCGCGCTTGCCGTTGCCGGCGTTGAGGACGCGTTCGCCCTTGGCGATTTTGCCGGAGTAGACGCGCATGTAGGTGAGATCGCCGTGTGCGTCGGAGACGACCTTGAAGACGAGTGCGGAGAAGGGGGCATCCACCCTGTTGGGGCGGGAGAGCTTCTCTTCGGCGTCTCTGGGGTCGGTGCCTTCGGTGGCTTCGACTTCGGTGGGCGCCGGGAGGTAATCGATGACGCCGTCGAGCAGGCGCTGCACGCCGATGTTCTTCAGGGCGGAGCCGGTGAAGACGGCGGTGCACTGGCGGGAGATGACGCCCTTGCGGATGGCGTCCTTGATTTCCTGCTCGGTGGGCTCCTGCTCCTCAAGGATCTTTTCCATGAGGTTGTCGTCGTAGTTGCAGGCGGCCTCCATCATGTCGCCGCGATGCAGTGCGGCAAGGTCGGCGACGGAATCGGGGATCTCCCGTTCCTCGACCTTGGCGCCGAGTTCGGAGGCGTCGAAGTAGTAGGCCTTCATCTTGATGAGATCGACGATGCCTTCGAGCTGATCGCCGTGTCCGATGGGGATCTGGACGGCGATGGGGTTGGCGCCGAGGCGTTCGCGGATCGAGTTGAAGCTGAATTCCCAGTCGGCGCCCGTCTTGTCCATCTTGTTGATGAAGCAGATGCGGGGGACGCCGTACCGTTCGGCCTGGCGCCAGACGGTTTCGGACTGGGCTTCGACGCCCTCTTTGCCGTCGAAGACGGCGACCGCGCCGTCGAGGACGCGCATTGAGCGTTCGACCTCGATGGTGAAGTCCACGTGGCCGGGGGTGTCGATGATGTTGATCTTGTAGTCCTGGCCGTTGTGGGTCCAGGGGCAGGTGGTCGCCGCGGACTGGATCGTGATGCCGCGATCCTGCTCCTCCTGGAGGAAGTCCATGGTGGCGGTGCCCTCGTGGACCTCGCCGAGCTTGTAGTTCTTGCCCGTGTAAAACAGAACACGCTCGGTGACCGTGGTCTTGCCGGCGTCGATGTGGGCGCAGATTCCGATGTTGCGAATGTGGCTGAGGTCCATGGTGATTCCTCGGTCACCCCATGACAGGTGGTTCGTGGCTGCTGTGTTCCGGAGCGGCGAATCCGCGACCGGGTCCCTTGTGAACGACTGTTGACTCTCCCCCGACCGCCTTGTCGGCTGCATCGGGTGAAAGATCTCGATTTGTGTGCGTGAAAATCTCGTCTCAGCGAGCGGCGGTGCAGATTGACCGGCCTCCCGCGTGTGTCGTCTGACGCCCGGCGGGTGTCAGGACCTCGTGGGTCTCAACACACGCCGGCCATGTCGTCGTTGTCATCCTGCTCCATCGGCGACGCTCCGAAGCTGAGCGTCCGAACCCCTTCGGATTCACTTGAACCCTACTAAGTTCCGAACGAAAGATTGATCATTGGTATCCGACCGCGTCGGACCCCGGATCACCGCCGAGATGCTAACAAAATGATGCGCGGGATCAACCAACGCTCTCAACATTTGATGAATTCGGAAGAAAACCGTCGTGAGGCCGTGATCCGACCGTCAGCCGCGTCGATCCGGTCGGGGCCCGTAGAATGTCCCGCATGGAGCCAACCGACACCCAGATCACGGTCGGGTGGCGCGAACGCGTGGACCTGCCCGATTGGCGGGTCCGGGGCATTCGCGCCAAGATCGACACCGGCGCCCGGACCAGCGCCGTCCACGTTGACCACATCGAGGAGGTCGAGGACGGCCATCTTCGGTTCGCGGTCGTCGTGCGTCAGCGTCCGTCGGTCCGCCTTCGGTGGGTGACGGCCCCCCTTGTCCGCGAGAGCGTCGTCAAGCCCAGCAGCGGCGTTCGTCAGCGTCGCCCGGTGGTGCTCACGACCCTGAGTCTCGGAGGCGTCGCCGCCGAGATCGAATTGAGCCTCGTCTGTCGCCGCGAAATGCTCTGTCGCATGCTCGTCGGCCGCACGGCCCTCGCCGGCCGCTACCTCGTGGACGCTTCCCAGACCTACCTTGTCAGCGCCGCCCGCAAGGGCGGAGGAAGGACCGCATGAAACTTGGCATTCTCTCGCGTGCGCCGCGATGCTATAGCTCGCGCCGCCTGCGCCAGGCCGCGACCGAACGGGGGCACAAGGTGAAGGTGCTCGACACCCTCCGCTTCGCCCTTGAACTCGAACACGGCGAACCGGGGCTGCTGTACCGGGGGCGATCGCTCTCGGACTACGACGCGATCATCCCGCGCATCGGCCATTCCGTGACCTATTTCGGCACGGCGGTCGTCCGGCAATTCGAGCAGATGGACACCTATACGCCCAACACGGCCAACGGCATTTCCAATTCGCGCGACAAGCTCCGCTCGATGCAGATCCTCAGCCGCCACGACGTCGGCATCCCGCACACGACCTTCGTCCGCGACCGGGCGGACGTGCTGCCCGCGATCGAGCGCGTCGGCGGCGCCCCGGTGATCATCAAGATTCTCGAAGGCACGCAGGGCGTCGGCGTCATTCTCGCCGACTCTCCGAAGGTCGCCGAGGCGATCATCGAGACGCTTCAGTCGGCGCGTCAGAACGTGCTGGTGCAGAAGTTCGTCGCCGAGAGTCGCGGCCGCGACATCCGGGCGTTCGTCGTCGGCGATCGCGTCGTTGCCGCGATGCGCCGCGTGGCCCAGGGCAGCGAGTTCCGCAGCAACGTGCATCGCGGCGGGATCGCCGAGGCGGTGACGCTGGACGAGACGTACGAGGAGACGGCCGTACGCGCCGCGCAGATCATGGGTCTGCGCGTCGCCGGCGTGGACATGCTCGAGTCCAACGAGGGGCCGCAGATCATGGAGGTCAACTCCTCGCCCGGCCTCGAAGGCATCGAGGGCGCCACCGGCCTGGACGTCGCCGGCGCCGTCGTGGACTTCATCGCCGATCGCGTCGCCTTCCCGGAGGTGGACGTGCGGCAGCGCCTGACCGTCAGCAAGGGGTACGGCGTGGCGGAAATCCACATTCACGAATCCAATTGGTTCGTCGGGCGGACGCTTGCGGAGTCGGGTCTGTTCGAACGGGACATCGCGGTTCTCACCCTCAATCGCGGCGCCAAGGTGATCTCGAATCCGAAGGGCTCGCGCGAACTCGAGGCCAACGACCGGCTGCTCTGCTACGGTCGGCTCGAAGCGATGCGCGACCTGGTGCCGGTCAAGCGGCGTCGTCGCCGGCGCAAGGTGAGGCGATTGGCGGACGCTGCCGCGACCGGCATGGAGGCCGGCGGATGAACGAATCAAGAGGCGATCCGGGGCGTTGGGGCGGGGTGGAGGTTGGCCCCGGCGAAGCGAGGGAAGTCCGGATCACGGTCTCCGAAAGTTACTCGGGCGTGGATGTGCGCATTCCCGTGTACGTCTGGCGCGGCCGCGAGGAGGGGCCGACCGTCTTCGTCTCCGGCGCCGTGCATGGCGACGAGATCAACGGCACCGGCGCCATTCGCTCGATCATTGTTGACCGTCCCTTCGAGATTGATCGGGGGACGCTGCTGCTGTGTCCGGTCGTCAACATTCTCGGCTTCGAGCGTCACTCGCGCTACATGCCCGACCGTCGCGACCTCAACCGGTCGTTTCCCGGCACCACGTCGGGCAGCCTCACGAGTCGCATGGCGGACGCCTTCTTCACGGGCGTCGTCGCGCGGTGCGAGTACGGCATCGACCTGCACACGGCCGCATTGCGGCGCACGAACTTCCCCAATGTGCGCGCGGACATGAAGGACGATCGCGTCGCGGATCTGGCGCGCGCCTTCGGGGCGGAACTGATCGTGCACGGACGCGGGCCGCGGGGTTCGCTGCGACGCGCGGCGTGCGCGTCGGGCTGCGCGACGATCATTCTCGAAGCGGGAGAAGTGTGGAAGGTTGAATCGGGCGTCGTCGAGTACGCGGTGCGGGGGATCCGCAACTGCCTGATCCGCCTCGGGATGGTGCGTGGGCGGGCGGAGAAGCCGCCGTACCTCGTTGAGACGGACGGGACCACGTGGATCCGCGCCATGAACGGTGGTTTTCTGCGCTTTCACGTGGCGCCGGGCGCGATCGTCGAGCAGGGGGACGCGATCGCGACGAACGCGAGTCTGACGGGCGAGGAGCAGGAGGTGATTCGTGCGGCGCGGAACGGCATCGTGCTCGGCATGACGACGCTCCCGTCGGTGGCGCCGGGCGACCCGGTGTGCCACCTCGCGTTCGTCAAGAGCGGGCCGCTGCACCGGATGGAGCGTGCGGTGGAACGGCTGGACGACGCCCACCTGTACGAGCGCATCCGCGAGGATCTCGCCCGCAGTTACTACCTGCGCGAAGCGGGCCCCGACCCGGATCGCGAGCCGGCGATCTGATCGATCAGCGCGCGCCTTCGAGATGCTCACGCAGGCGACCCGCCGTGGGGAACGCCTTCTCGATGAGGTCCCGGCGCATGCCTTTGCAGATGTCCTTGATCTCCTGGGGCTGCTTCGCGTACGCGTCGCGGCCGCCGACGGCGTCGTAGAGGATGCGGACGAGGCAGACGACGTCGTGCCGGATGTTCGCCGCGCTCGGGCGGCCCCAGTGGTAGAAGTCCACGAGTTTGACGTCGAAGAAGACGCCCCGACGGGCGACCATGACGTTCCCGTCGTGCAGATCGCCGTGGTACTCGCGCTGCCGGTGGATCTGCTCGACGCCCGACGCCAGCGTGTGCAGCAGGTGCATCGCCTCGAAGTGGTGCATGCGTCCGCGCGGCTGTCGCGCGAGCATGTCGGCGAGGATCTCGCCTTCGACGTAGTCACTGATGAGGCAGGTGATGGGCGAGCCGCGATGGCGGAAGGTCTCGGAGTTGTGATACTGGATCAGGATGGAGCAGTCGCGCAGGCGATCGAGTTTCTGGGCGTAGTAGAGGACGGCCCGGTCCTTGAGGTTGCGATGGGGATAGAAGAGTTTCGCGGCGCGTCGGACCCCGGTGCGTCGTTCGATGACCTTGTACACCTCGCCCTCCCAGCCGGCGCCGAGTTTTTCGATGACCTCGTATTTCGAGGCGATGAGGCGGCCGGGGGGCAGATCGAATGACGTGATGCGGGACGGCTGTGTCATGCGTCCCCGGAGTATACGGCGCGGGCGCGGTCAATCGACGTGATCGTCCACGTGCGCCGTCGGACGGTACATCACGACGGTGAGGTCGTCCGGCTTCGACGGCATGGGGGCTTCGACGCCGGGTTCGGCGATGCGTCGCATCCGGCCCGCGGCCAGGTCACAGACGGAGCCCAGCGCCGTCTCCAGCGGACCCGTCCGGATGCGACGGTTGATCTCGCCGGGGAAGAGATTGTCGAAGAGGCCGTCGGAGGCGATGAGCAGCGTGTCGCGGGCGGAAAGTCTGACGGGCGCGCCGATCTCGATGCGCATGTCGCGCGAGCCGACGACGTTGTCCACGATGTGGCGGTGGTGGTGGTGAATCGCCTCGTACTCGCTCAATTGGCCCGCGGCATGGGCGTAGGCGACCGGGGCGTGGTCCACCGTCTTCAGTTTCACGCGGCCGCGCTGGCCGACGATGAGGATGCTGGTGTCACCGACGTGGTAGGGGCGGGCGAGCATGCCGTCGAGTTCGATGAGCCCGAGCGTGGATGCCGACCCGATGCCGAGTTCGAGGAGCAGGGCGTTGGCGCGTTCGATACCGTTGAGAATGGCGGGGCGCATGGACTCCTCCCCGCCGAGGCCGTCATTGGCCGCGGCTTCGACGGCCTCGGTGATCGTCTCCACCACAAGTCGGCTCGCTTCGGCGCCGCCGGCGTGCCCGCCAAGCCCGTCGCAGACCATGAGGACGGCCCGGCGATCATCCACCTCGACGACCCCCGCGCAGTCCTCGTTTCGCGGCCGCAGGGGGCTGGGGGTGGACCGCAGGCGCACGACCCCCGACGCCAGCCGGCGTTCGATGCGCTGCTCGGGCGCTTCCTGGTCGATGGTCAGATGCGAGGCGCGAGGCACGCGGCCGCTCCCTCGGGTCAGGGGGTGAAAGGACTCTTCCGAGTCACAATCATCGGCGCGGAAGGGCGTTCCGTCACCACCGGGGGGCCGGAAAAGTGGGAACGAATGCCGGAAATCTCCCGATCACGCGGCCATCGCGCAAACTCCGGCGCCCCGCGTCAACGAGCGCCCGCCGCGATGCACGAGTCGCCCCACGCGTCGAGAAGCAGGTTCAGGTCGGTGAAATCAACGGCGCCGGAGGCGTCGAGATCGGCGAGTGGATCGGCCGCGGCCGCGAGTGAATCGCCGGCGTCGCTGCCGGGATCGACGAATCGGGGATCGGCGTCGATGTTGCCGGCGCCCTGGCCCATCCAGCCGCCTTCGATGAGGCTCTGGTCGAACGAGACGTCGGTGGGGCAGGTCTCGCGCACGTGGATCTGCTGGGCGGTGGCGTCGCTGGTGGGCGCTGCGTTGCCGTGGATGATCGAGTTGACGACCTCCAGCGCACCGACTCCGACCGTGATTCCGCCGCCGCTGATGATCACCTCCGACTCCGAGACGTTTCCGACGATCGATCTCGCGGCGTCAGTTCGATGACGTCACCCGGCGCTGAGGCGTCGATCGCCGCCTGGATGGACTCGCCTTGCCCGACGGTGAACGTCGCGCTGATCGCGTTCGCGGCCCACAGTGCGATGGTCATCGCGCCAAGACGTTGCGCCATGTTCATTGGGCGCCTCCTTCATCAATGATCGCGATGCACGAGTCGGCCCATGCGTCGAGAAGCATGTTCAGGTCGGTGAAGTCAACGACCCCGGAGCCGTCGAGATCGGCGAGTGGATCGGCCGCGGCCCATGCGTCGAGGAGGATGTTGAGGTCGTCGAATGTCACGTCGTCGTCGAAGTTGACGTCCGCCGGGCAGCGTTCAAAGGCCCCGATGTCCACGGCGGCGCCGAGGATGCGGCTGCGTCCGTCGATGTCGGTGGGGATGCCCGTGGCCGCGAGTGAATCGCCGGCGTCGATGGCGGGCGAGGCGGGGAGGAGTCGGTAGTCGTCGCTGCCGGGATCGACGAACCGGGGGTCGGCGTCGATGAGATCAACGCCCGTCCATCCGCCTTCGCTCGGCGGCGGCACGGAGTCCGCGCCGTCGATCAGGCAGTCGGCGAGGTCGAGCGTGATGGGCACGGCCGACGCATTGATGAAGAGTTGGTCGGTCGCATCGGCGCCGCCACCCTGATTGCCGGTGAGGATGCAATTGCGCACGTGAAGCGTGCCGAACTGAGCGAAGACGCCGCCGGCGCCCGCGGTTGTCGCCGACTGCGCGGTGTTGCCGACGATCGTGGAGTTGACGATCGTCATCACGGCGCCGGTGCTCACCGGGAAGAGGCGAACGCCACCGCCGACCCAACCGGTCGTGTTGTCGGCGATGAGGCAGTTGGCGATTGTGATGGGGCCCTGCGCGCCGATGCTTGCCTCGACGCCCGCATTCGCGTTGCCCGTGATCCGCGAGCGGCGGACGTCGCCGACCCCGATCCGGACCGCGGCGCCGTTGCCGCGGACCTGCGCCCGGTCAATCAGGCCTTCAGCGAGGCTGATCGCGGCGCCGGTGTTGTCCTCGAAGCGGCAGTCCTCGATCGTCGCCCCCTGACCGGCCACGCAGGCGCCGCAGTCGTTCGCGAGGAAGTCGCATGACGCAATCGTCGCGTCCGCGGCCGCGAGGTTGGTGATATTGATGAGCACGCCGTCGGCGAGGTCGTTGTTCTCGAAATGGCAGTTCGTCATCGACACGATGGCGTTGAAGCCGGTCCCGATCAGCGCCGACTGGCCCGGATTGGCGGAATTGATGAATGCACAGTCGGCCATCGTGAGCGACTCGCTCGCGAAGATCGAGGTCACCGCGATGAAACTGGCCGACCAGGTGACGTCCGTCATCGTCAGCAGTCGCGCGGACATCTCGACATTCATCGCTGTGACGCCGTCGAGCACGATGGCGTCGGCGTCGATTTGGGCATCGGAGAGTTGGCAGTCGGTCGCATCGATCGCCGCGCCGTTCGATCCGAGGGTCAGACCGGAGAAGGCCGTCGCGTTCAGGATCACGTCGGCGTCGTCGATGAACCACTGGCTGGTCGCCTCGCAGCCGTCGAGTGCCGCGACGCTCATGTCGAGCACCTCGGCGGACTGGAATTCGAGCGTCAGCGTTTCCATCGCGACGTGCCCGCCCTCGATGCGCAGTCCGGACCCACTGAGCATCGCCGGCATCTGGGGATTCTCTGAGCGGACGGTCAGGTCGATCCCGTCGAAGTGCAGGTCTCCCATGTAGGCCCCTGGTTCGAGCAGGATCGTGTCACCGTCCGACGCCGCGTCGATGGCGTCCTGCAGTGAGTCGGCCGGTCCGATGGTGGTTGTCGCGGCAGAACAAATCCCGTTTATCACGATCAATGCAGCGACACGCGCGACGGTCGTTCGAGTTCGCAACTGGCGTCCCCTCGTCAGGTCCCGGAGTCAGACCCTCACGGTGAAGGTCACGCACATTTAACTATGACCGGATACGGGACTTGCGGTTCCCGAATTCGGGCGATTGGGCAGAGATTTCCGGTCGTCGGCGGGCTGATGAGGCGTCGATTGGCCGCGCGTCGGTCGGGGCCGCTATCATGCCCTCCTCACCCCCTGAGAAGGACGTGTCATCCATGCCGACGATCAACATCGACGGTCGCGAATGCGATTTCGAGCCGGGACAGACGATCCTCCAGATCGCCAACGCCAACGGCGTGAAGATCCCCCAGTATTGCTACCACGACGGGCTCTCCATCGTGGCCAGTTGTCGCATCTGCCTCGCCGAGGTCTGGGCGCCCAATCCCCGCAACGACAACAAGCTGGAGCCGATCCCGAAGCTCCTGCCGACGTGCCAGACCACGGCCGCGGAGGGGCAGGTCGTCTACACCGACTCCCCCAAGGCCATCGCCAACCAGAAGGCCGTCATGGAGTACCTGCTCATCAACCATCCGCTCGACTGCCCGGTGTGCGACCAGGCGGGCGAGTGCGAGTTGCAGGACTACTCCTACGAATACGGCCGCGGCGTGAGCCGGTTTGAAGAGATCAAGGTCAAGCAGCCCAAGAAGGATCTCGGCCCGCACGTCTACCTCTACTCCGATCGCTGCATCATGTGCTCCCGCTGCGTGCGCTTCACGCGCGAGGTGTCGGGCACGGCCGAGCTCATGGTCGAGGGTCGCGGCAATCAGGAGCAGATCGACGTCTTCCCCGGCGTCGCCCTCGACAACGAACTCTCGGCCAACGTCATCGACCTCTGCCCCGTCGGCGCCCTGCTGGACAAGGACTTCCTCTTCACCCAGCGCGTCTGGTTCCTCAAGACGACGCCGTCGATCGACGGAACCACGGCGGCGGGCGACAACGTCTGGATCGAGCACAACGAAGGCCGCATCTATCGCTTCCGTCCGCGCGACAACATGGACGTCAACAAGTGGTGGATCTCCGACGAGATCCGCTATTCGTGGAAGTTCGCTCATCGAGAGGATCGCATCGTCAAGCCAAAGACCATGCGGTACGACCGGCGCGTCGAGTGCGAGTACGCCGCGGCATACGAGGACGCGGTGGACGGCCTGCGCGACAAGCGCGTCGCCCTCATCGTCAGCCCCATGCTGACGTGCGAGGAGGCCTATCTGTTCGCCAAGGCGGTGCGTCAGGTCGATCAGAACGCCTCGTTCGTCGTCGGCCCCGTCCCGCGTCAGGGCGACGACAAGGAATTCCCCGGCGGCTACACGATCCGCGCCGAGAAGGCGCCCAACGCCCGCGGCGTGCGTCGCGTGCTCGAGGCGATGGGCGGCGGCGTGATGTCCTACGAGGAGTTCCTCGGACGCGCCGGCGAGTTCGGCGGCCTGCTCATCACCGGCAACTACCCCAGCGAATGGGTGACCGACGAAATGCTCGGCGCCTGCGAAGGCAAGTTCGTCGTGCTCATCGACACGCTGCCGACGAAGTTGAGCGAACGCGCCGACGTGCTCATCCCCGGCGCCACCTGGACGGAGAAGGCGGGCGTCTTCGAGAACGTGGACAACCGACTTCAGGCCTTCGAACAGGCGATCCCCGTCGTCTACGGCGCGCGTCAGGAAGGACAGGTCGCCCTCGACCTCGCCGCACGCGCCGAGGGCATCGAACGCCCCGAGGCAATGAACGCCGCGAACGTCCGACGCGAAATGGCCAACGAGTTCGACGCTCTGCACATCTTCGAGACGGACGTGCATTACCCGTCCGTCGATGCGAAGCAGGAGCCGGACGTCGAGATGGTCGAACTCTGACCGCATCGACGATGATTGGGGGGCGACCCCGGTGTACGACGAACAGGTCCGCCCGATGAACGAGCGCGAACGCGTCGCGATCCAGCGGATCATCGACGCGCCGCTGCATGGCTACGCCACATTCAAATCGACGGCGATGTGGGTCGCTCTTTGGAGCGCCGGCCTCACCATCGGCATCCTGGGCCTCGGATTCGGGACGCAGTTCAACATCGTCGTCTCCATTCTCATGTCCATCGTCTTCGGGCCGGTCGTCCTCACCAGCGCCTATGGCATTCTCGCGGCTGTGAACATCTATCGCGAAGATCGGGGCATGCGGCGTGAGGTCGAGACGGTGACGCGCGACATCTGGAAACGCACGCGCGATCTCGGCATGGTCCGGGCGCGGCGCGTCCTCGCCCATCGCGTCGCCGTCGTCGAACCAATTGACGACGAAGGCGCCTGCTGCATCTTCGATCTCGCCGACGGACGCGTCCTCGTCCTCCGCGGCCAGGAATATGAACTGGACGAGTGCGACGAGTGCTGGCCCAACGCTGAGTTCGAGATCGTCAGCACGCTCGAGGGCGACCTGCCCATCGGCGTCTTCTGCCTCGGGGAGGCGCTGGCGCCGATCCGGACGATGGAGACGGACGACTGCCGCAGCGAATTCGACGTCGAGTTGGCGCAGGAGGAAGTGCTCGCCGTGAATTTCGATGCATTCCTCGACTGGTTGACCGATGTCCAGCGGGCCTGACCGCATCTTCGCCGCGGATTGGTCGGTCAACGCACGCGGCCGCTGGATGTGCCGCGTCGAACGCGACGGCGACCGTTTCCACCTCCATGCGCCGGAACCCGTCGGCGACCCGGAGACGCTCGTCGAACGCGTCGCGGCCGGCGCGCGCTCGACGCTTCTCGGGTTGGACCTGCCCATCGGCCTCCCTCGTCGCTACGCGGCCGCGGCCGGGATCGCATCCTTCCGCGCGTTCCTCGACGAGCTCGACGCGGGCGCCCGTCCGAATTTCTTCGACGTCACCGAAGCGCCGTCGCTCGATCAGCCCTTCTACCCGCCGCACTCCCGCGAACGCGGCCGTCACTCGCGCGCGACCCTTGCCGCGGCTTTGGGGGTCTCACACACGGACGACCTCCTGCGCGCCTGCGATCGCGGCGGTGGAGGACGGCGGAAGGCGGAGTGCCTCTTCTTCACCTGCGGCGGGGCGCAGGTCGGTCGGGCGGCCGGACACGCATGGCGGACGGTTCTCCTGCCGCGTCTCGATCGTGTCCGCCTGTGGCCGTTTGACGGCCCGTTGCGCGACCTCGCGTCGGCGCCGGGCGTGACGATCGCGGAGATCTATCCGGCCGCGGCGTATGCGCGACTCGGCGTCGGCATGACCCGCGGCATGAGCAAGCGACGGCGCGAGGATCGCCGCGCGGTGTGCGCCGACATCCGCGATGCGATGGCCCGACTGCGCGTGACGCCCGACGCCGCGGCCGCGGCCGTGATCGACGGGGGCTTCGCCGCCGACCACGACTTCGACGCGCTGCTCGGCGCCTTGCTGCTCGTCGATGCGATTCAGTCCGCCGACGTCGAGCCGCCGCCGGATGAGACGATCCGGGGCGTCGAAGGCTGGATCATCGGGACGGCGCATTCCCGGGGCCCCACGTCCTGAGCCAGTGGACGACCGTCTTGCTGATGACGTCCATCTCCAGATTCACACGCGCGCCGGGCGTCAGGTCGCGCAGCGTGGTCAGGTCGAGGGTGGTCGGAATGAGCGCGATCTCGAAGGTCTCGGGATCGAGGTCGGCGACGGTCAGCGAGACGCCGTCCACGGTGACGGACCCCTTGGGCGAGACGAATTCCATCAGACCGGCGGGGGGGCGGATGCGGACGCGCCAGTCGGCGGGGTCGTCCTGCACGGCGGCGACTTCGCCGACGCCGTCCACGTGGCCCTGGACGATGTGCCCGTCGAGGAAGGAGTCGGGGCGGCAGGCGTGTTCGAGGTTGACGCGATCGCCCGGGGCGAGGTCGCCCAGCGTGGTCTTGTTGAGGGTCTCGCTGATGACGTCGAAGGCAAGGCGGCCGTCGATGGAGGTGAGGCAGCAGCCGCTGACGGCGATGGAGTCGCCCGGCTTCGGCGCGTGCGCCCAGTCCGGGGCTTCGATGACGAGGCGGCGACCGCCCTCGGTGGAGTCGGTGGATGCGACGCGTCCGGTGCTCTGAATGATGCCCGTGAACATGGGGGAAGCATAGCCGCAACCGCACGGACGGGAGGTGTGCGGGGGCGCCCGCGGGGCGCGCATGCTTGACCGGCCGCGCCGGGCCATTCATACTCCGGATCCTTTCCAGTCCACAGGTGGAGACACAGACGATCATGGAATGTGCTCGCTCAGATCGTGCCGGCGGACGCCCGGTTATGTACGGCGTTCTCGCTCTCGCGGCATGCCTCGCGCTGTTCGGCGGCTGCGCCTCGAAGAACGCGACGTCCACTTCGGCGTCGGACGACGCCGCGACAGGCGGCGACGTCGCGACAGCGAGCGGCGATCAGTCGTCGTACGACCGCTATCGCGACCTCGGTTACCGCCTCGACTGGAAGAGCTACATCGTCGTCGGTCGCGGCAACACGGTGACGCACTTCCGCGCCTTCGACGACGCGCTGCTCGCCCAGGACAGCGGCAACGTCCTCTCGTTCCTCGCGACCGACACAGGCGCCGTCCGCTGGTCCACCGACCTCGCGGGCGACCTGACGCGATTCGTCGGCCTCGGCCGCTATCGCGAGCGCGTGGTCTCTGCGAGTCAGAGCGAACTCTTCCTGCTGGACCCCAAGACCGGCGACCTGCGCGACCGCCAGAAGTATTCCTCGATCGTGAACACGCGTCCGGTCGTCAACTCCAACGGCATCGCAATCTTCGGCACGCCCACCGGTCGCGTCGCCGCGCACAATGTGCTCGCCGGTTACGGCATGTGGGCGTACGGCGTCAGCGGCGCGGTCACCGCCAGCCCCGTGCTCATCCAGGATGATCTCGTCGGCGTCGTCAGCGACAAGGGCGACGTGATCTTCATCGATGTCCGTTCCGGCTCCGCTCGGGGCGGGGCGAAGATCTACGGCGGCGTGGACAACAACCCCGTCACCGACGGTCGCTATCTCTACATCGCGTCGCGCGACCAGTCGATCTGGTGCTTCGATTCCTACGGACGCGACGCCCTCCAGTGGCGCATCCGCACGCAGGCGCCCATCACCGGCCAGCCCGTGCTCCACGACGGCCGCCTCTTCGTCGCCATCCCCGGCGAGGGATTCACCGCCGTCGATACCCGCTCCGGACTGCGCGACTGGGTCGCCCCCGACGTTGACGGCGATCTGCTCGCCGTGCACGACGACAACCTCGTCGTGTGGAACGGTAAGGTCGCAACGATTCTCGACGGCCGTCGCGGCTCGGTCGTCGATCGGATCGAACTCGGCCACCTCGCCTTCCTGACGACCGACAAACTCGTCGATGGCGCCCTTTACGCGGTTCAGCCGGACGGCGCCATCGCCCGATACGTGCCTCGGTGAACGACGCGCCGCCCATCCGACGCGCGCTCATCTCGGTGAGCGACAAGACCGGCGTCGCGCGATTCGCCGAACAACTCGCCGCGCGCGGCGTCACGATCGTCTCCACCGGCGGCACCGCACGCATGCTTCGCGATGCAGGACTCCGCGTCCTCTCCGTCAAAGACGTCACCGGCTTCCCCGAAATGATGGACGGTCGCGTCAAGACGCTTCACCCGTCCGTCCATGGCGGCATCCTCGCGCGACGCGACAGCGACGATCACCTCGCCGCACTCAGGATGCACGGCATCGAGCCCATTGATCTCGTCTGCGTCAATCTCTACCCCTTCGAGAAGACCGTGGCGCGCGAAGGCGTGACGCACGATGAGGCGGTGGAGCAGATCGACATCGGCGGCCCCTGCCTCGTCCGGGCCGCGGCGAAGAATCATGACTTCGTCACCATCGTCACCGACGCCGCACAGTATGAACGCGTCATCGAGGACATGGACGCCAACAACGGGGCGACGACCTTCGAGACCCGCGCCGAACTCGCGGCCGCGGCGTTCGCGCGGACTGCCGCCTACGACGCCGCAATCGCCACACACCTCGCCGACGACTGCGCATTCCCCGCCCAGCGCACGTCCTCCCTCTCACGCGTTGCGACGCTGCGCTACGGCGAGAATCCCCACCAGCGCGCCGCCGTCTATCGCGATGCGGCGCGTCCGCCCGGCCTCGTCGGCGCCAGGCAACTGCACGGCAAGGCGCTGAGCTACAACAATCTCAACGACGCGGCCGCGGCCGTGCGACTCGCTGCGGACCTGCGCCGCATCGCACCCGATCGCGCCGGCGCCTGCGTGATCAAGCACACCAACCCATGCGGCGCCGCAATCGGTGAGAACGCCGCGTCACAGGCGATCGCAGGCGATCCGCTCGCCGCGTACGGCGGCATCCTCGCGATCAACCGCACGCTCACCCTCGACGACGCCCGCGCCGTCGCCGCGCCCGACCGTTTCTTCGAAGTGATCGTCGCGCCCGAATACGAGCCGGACGCCCTCGCCATGCTGCAGGACCGCTGGAAGAACGTGCGCCTGCTCGAAGCGGACGTCTTCGATGAGGCGGACGACGCCCCGGTCGTCCGCACGATCCCCGGCGGCGCGCTGGTCCAGGAGGCGGACGTCATCGCGACGGATCCGACATCGTGGACGCACGCGGCAGGCCCGGCGCCCACGCCGGACATGATCGCCGCGGCCTCGGTGGTGTGGACGTGCGCCCGCAGCCTCACAAGCAACGCCGTCGCCATCGGCGGCGTCGATCCCGCCTCGCCCGACGGCGTGCGCCTCTTCGGCGCCGGCGCGGGTCAGATGGACCGCGTCGCGTCATGCCGACTGGCGATCGACAAGGCGGGCGACCTCGCCCAGGGCGCGATCGCGGCGGGGGACGCATTCTTCCCCTTCGCCGACGGGCCCGAGCTGCTCATCGATGCGGGCGTCATGTGCCTCGTCCATCCCGGCGGATCGAAGCGCGACGAGGACACCTTCGCCCTCTGCCAAAGGCGGGGCGTGACCTGCCTCACGACGGGCGTGCGGCACTTCCGGCATTGAATAGTGAGATCAGCGGACGCCGTCGGCGGCGTCGGCGAAGTCGAAATCCTTGTCCGTGATGCCGCCGGCGTCGTGCGTGGACAGGGTCAGCGTCACCTTGTTGTAGCGGATCAGGATGTCCGGGTGATGCTGCTTCTCTTCGGCCATCTCCGCGATCTTGTTGACGAACGCCATGGCCGCGACGAAGTCCTTGTGCTGGAATGTGCGCTGGATCGCGCCGTTCATCTCGGACCACTGGGCGTGGGCCTTGAGTCGCTCGGCGACCTGATCTTCCGTGAGCTTTTCCATGAGTCCTCCGCGGCATGCGGTCGTGTCGTCAATGCAAGGCCGTATCCTACCGGGCATTCGACGTCGCGACGCCAACGGCGTCGAAGCGCGATCCAAATTGCCCGAATCCACAGCGATGCCCGATCGTATCCCGACAACCCGCCTCGCCCCCTCGCCCACCGGCGCGCTGCACCTCGGAAACGCCCGCACGTTCGTCGTGAACTGGATCATGGCGCGGCAGCGGGGGTGGCGCATCGTCATGCGCATGGAGGACCTCGACGGACCCCGCGTGAAGACCTGGGCCGTCAATGCCTGCTACGACATCCTCACATGGCTCGGCCTCGACTGGGATGAAGGACCGCTCACGCAATCGGCGGACATGCAGCCGTATCGCGAGGCCATGCACCGGCTCGCCGCGACAGGGGCCGCGTATCCGTGCGAATTGACGCGCCGCGAGATCGAGGAAGCCCGTTCGGCGCCCCATCCGGGTGAGGCCTCACGCGAGAACTGGTACGACCCCGCGCTGCGCCCGCCGCTGCACGCACGGGATTTCGACGACGCCGGCGACGCCAACTGGCGCTATGTGACCCCCGATCGCGATGTCGCGTTCGAAGACGCCTTCGCAGGCCCGCAATCGTGGAATCCCGGTCGGACGACAGGCGATTTCGTCGTCTGGACGCGCCACGGCCAGCCGGCCTACCAACTCGCCGTCGTGATCGACGACCATCGGCAGGGCGTGACGCAGGTCGTCCGCGGCGACGATCTGCTCGACTCGGCCGCACGCCAGATGCTGCTGTACGAGGCCCTGGAACTCGGTTCGGGGCCGACATGGCGGCATCTTCCGCTCGTCGTGGGGGAGGACGGGCGTCGGCTGGCCAAGCGGCACGGCGACACGCGTCTGGCGACGTATCGCGAGGCGGGCGTCCGCGCAGAGCGGGTGCTCGGGCTGCTGGCGTGCTGGTGCGGCATGATGGCGTCGCCCGATGAAATCTCGCTCGCGGAATTCGTGGAGGGGTTCAACGACGATAAGATGCCGCGGGATCCCATTGTCTTCGACGCGGAGGCGGACGCATGGCTTCGAGAATGACCAACACCCATCGCCTGATCGGCGCCTGTCTCTTCGCGGTCGTCGCATTGGTCGGCGCTTGCGACAGCGGCGCCGGCGGCGAGACGGTCGTGCCCGCCGGAGGCGAGCGGCAGTTCGATTACCTGGTGATCGAGGTCGGCATCCACGATCGCACCTACGAGTTGGAGGTCGCCGACACCCTGGAGAAGCGGGAGGTCGGACTCGCCGGGCGCACGTCCATCGACGAAAAGGGCGGCATGCTCTTCACCCATCCCGAGAATGAGAAACAGGTGCAGTACTTCTGGATGAAGGGCTGCCTGACCGACATGGACATCCTTTTCATCGACGACAGCGGCCGCATCGTGAAGTGGCACGAAATGAAGGCCGAACCCCCCCGGGGAGAGGATGAGTCAGAACGCGCCTACGAGAACCGACTCAAACGGTACACCAGCGGGTTTCCGGTCCGTATCGCCATCGAACTGGCGCCCGGACAACTCCGGGAACTCCGAGAGTCCGGGTTGCGCGAGGGGGACAAGGTCGATGTCGATCTGGAGCGGCTCAAGGCGATGGCGAAGTGAGTCGATGCCCTCCCGGTGAGGCGGCGTCGTGCGCGTCAGGACGAATGCGCAACGCGCCGCCGATAACGGAGAGGGGTCGAGTGTGTTCTCACATCGCGGTCGGGGCGACAGACTGATCATCACGATGCTGACCTCTGGTCAGCCGGAATACGAACAGGCGCGGGTCTGGCGACCGGTTGTCGATCGCTGGCCCGACTTCGCGCCGCGTCCGATGCTCGATGCGCGGCCCATCGACGCCGCGTTCGACGCGGCCGCGTCCTGCGGCGACGTCGTGCTCATCGTCCTCAACAACCCCGCCGAAACCACTCGGCTCACCTGCCTGCTCAACGATCTGGTCGAGATGAACCGGCCCGTGATCATTCTGCACCCCCGCGGGGGGCGCACGCCGGGTCGTCGCATGGAGGGCGTCATCGTGCTCGAAGAGGACTTCGATCCCGCCGGTCTCGCTTCGACGCTCGGCGCGCTCGCCTTCCGGCAGCATCAGATCGACACGCTGACCACCGAACTCCGCTACGTCCGACGCTTCCAGGGCGGCATGTGCGGGGAGATGGATCGGCTCAACGAGGAACTGCGCCTCGCCGCGGCCGTGCAGACGGAACTCCTTCCCGAATCCATGCCGTCAATGCCGAATGTGGATTTCCAGGTGCTCTTCCGCCCCTGCGGCTACGTCAGCGGCGACATCTACGATGTCCAGCGCCTCGACGAGCATCATGTCGGCTTCTTCATCGCCGACGCCGTCGGCCACGGCGTGCCCGCCGCGCTCATGACGATGATCATCAGCCGCAGCATCGTGATGAAACAGGTCGCCGGCGGACGGTACGACCTGATCCGCCCCGCCGAGGTCCTGCGCAACCTCAACGATGCGATGCTCGAACATCAGAGTCACTCCTCGCGCTTCGCCACCGCCATGTGCGGCGTCATCGACTGCCGCACGCGCGAGGTCTCCATCGCCGGCGCGGGGCACCCTCCCGCATTCGTCCTCAGTCCCTCCGGCGTGCGACAGATCGCCTCCGTCGGCCCGCTGCTCGGCGTCTTTCCGACGGATGAGTTCGATGAGGAGACGTTCACGCTCGCCGGCGACGAAATGCTCGTGCTGTACTCGGACGGATTCGAGACCGCGTTCCCCGGCGCCGACGTGGACAAGTACGACCGTCGCCTGCCGACCCGGCACTACGAGACGCACTTCAGCGAACTGGGATCGACGTGGCGGGAGTCCGTCGAGAGGGATGAACGCGGCAATCCGCGTGGCGGCGCCGCGTCCGGACTTCGCGCCGCCATGAAACAGTTCATGCAGTCATTGAACGCTCAGGCGGGCTCGCTGCATCAGATCGACGATCTCACCGCGCTCGTCGTGGCGCCGTCGGCGGAAAGGGCGGTGGACGCACTCTTCGAGGGCCGCACGCGTCCCGCGGCGCCGGAGCGCACCCTTCCCGCGCCCGGCAAAGTCCGAACCGCGTGAGCGCAAGGCGCGTCGCCGGTATACTTCGCTTCGTTGTGCTGTTTCGGACCGAGTGGGTCCGGACGATTCGCATCGACGGAGCGAGCCATGTCCACCTCCACGACCGCGACGCCAGGCATCCATCCCACGGCGCGGATTCATCCGACCGCACGCATCGATCCGTCGTCGAGCATCGGCGAAAACGCGATCATCGGTATGGACGTGATCGTCGGACCCGAATGCGTCATCGGACCAGGCACGCGACTCCGAGACCGCAGCATTGTCGTCGAGCATACGACAATGGGACGCAACAACGACGTCCACCCCTACGCCGTCATCGGCGGCGATCCGCAGGACCTCGCCTTCCGCCAGGACATGCGCGGCAGCCTCGAGATCGGCGATGGCAACGTCTTCCGCGAGCATGTCACGCTCAATCGATCCACCCACAACGGCCCCGCCACCCGAGTCGGCTCACGCTGCTTCCTCATGACCAACGCGCACGTCGGGCACAATGCACGCCTCGGCGACGGCGTCATCATGGCCAACGGCGCTTCCCTCGCCGGACACGCCCATGTCGGCGATCGCTGCGTGCTGTCGGCGTACGTCACCGTGCATCAATTCACGACCGTCGGCGACGCCGTCATGTTCCAGGGCCACTCCGGCGTGAGCATGCACGTGCCTCCATTCGTCATGGTCGCGAGCGAGAACACGATCGTCGCCCTCAACAAGGTCGGCCTGCGCCGACACCCCACGCTGACCGACGAGGACCGCGCCGGAATCAAGGACGCCTTCCGCGCGATCTACCGCCGACCCAGCGGCCAACCCATCGGCGCCGCACTCCGCATCGTTCGAGAAAAGAATCTGGCGCCGGGGGCCGAGGCGTTCGTCTCCTTCATCGAACGGGAGATCGACGCGGAGGCGCCGCGTGATCGGGGCATCTGCGGCGGGGTGCGACGCCATCGACATCGGGACTGATCTCGGTCATCCGATAAAGCCGAGACCCGCGGTTAGAAACGCGCTCAACAGAGTGCAAATCATTGCCTTGGGCCCGCTTTGTGCGTATGGTGTTCGCGAAGTCCTCGAAACGCGCCGTCGGCGCGGCGGAGATGACCATGGCCTCGCGGCAAGACAGAAGAAAGCGTGTTTCAGCGGCGGGTGAACTGCCGGGGGATATCGCCGACATCGCCGAGCCAGCGAGCGGCGTCGAGGCGGCCGCGGCCGTCATGTCCGGCCTCGACGCCAAAGTCCTCGTCCTCAACAAACTCTACATGGCCGTTCGCATCGTCTCCGCACGACGAGCCTTCTGCATGCTGATCCGCGATCAGGCGGAAGTCATTCACGTCGATCAGGGACAGTATCTCAGCTACGACTTCAACTCGTGGACCGAGATCAGCGAACTGCAACGCACGTTCGAACCCGAACGACACGACTGGGTACGCACCGTGCGACTCGACCTCGCCGTCCCCAAGGTCATCCGACTCGTCTCCTACGACCGACTCCCCGCGCAACGCGTCAAACTCAATCGACGCAATCTGTTCGCGCGCGACCGAAACCGCTGCCAGTACTGCGGCAACCACTTCCCGACGAGCGAACTCTCCATCGATCACGTCATCCCGAGATCGCAGGGCGGACGCGACACCTGGGAGAACCTCGTCTGCTCATGCGTCCGCTGCAACGCACGCAAGGGCGGACGCACGCCGGACCAGGCCCGCATGAAACTGCGCAAGAAACCCGTCTGCCCCAAACGCAATCCGCTCATCTCCCTCAGGCTCGGAAACGAAAAGTACCAGTCGTGGAAGACCTTCCTCGACAACGCGTACTGGTCCGTCGAACTGCGCTGAGGCGAACGAACCCGCCGCTCCAGGGCGCCGTCCTCTTCACCGGCAGCGCCCGAAACCCGTCCCGATCGCGTCCGCTTCGTCGATGACCACCTTCACCTCAGACCCGAGGACTGCGACCGCCGGGTGGACCTCATCGCCCCCGACCCCTTGGCGGAATGTCCGCCACGAAAGTGACGCCGCGCTTGCGGCGAGGACGCGCACTGACGTAGCCTTTGATGCGTCGCCGGTGCACACATAAAGGGCGGACCGCATGGATGACGCCCATGACGTCCAACCTGATATTGCGTTCCCGCTCGATACGAAGCGGTCCCGCATGCTCTTCGCCGGAGCATTCGTCGTCGCGCACGTCATCGCATTCCTGGTCGGCATCCGTCTCCATTACGACGGCCCCTCCACCGTCTCGACGCTCTGGCTGCCCAGCGGCGTCTTTCTCGCCGCACTGCTGCTCGCGCCGACCCGCTGCTGGTGGTGGGTTGCGGGCGTCGGATTCTTCACCGAACTGACCGCGGCCTTCGCCACCGGCGGCGGGTTCGAAACCATGTACGCCGACGGCCGCGTCTGGTACCCGATCGCCAACGTGGGCAATCTCCTCGAGGCGCTCCTCAGTGCGACGCTCATCCGGACACTGCTGCCCCGGCGCGTCCCGCGCTGCTCCCCTCAATGGCTCGTCGGCTTCGTCGGCATCGCGATGGTGATCAGTCCCGCGATCAACGCCGCGCTCGGCGCATGGGGACTCTGGATCACCGGCGTCAGCGACCAGGTCGCCGAGACGTGGCGGACGTGGTGGTTCGGCGACGGCATGGGCGTCATGGTTGTGACGCCCGCCGTGCTGGCGTGGGCGGCGCGACGGCGCGTCGGCCGACATCCTGTCACGTCAACGGTCGTCGAAGGCGTCATCGTCACGGTCGTGACATTCTCCGTGGCGACGTTCATCTTCATCCCGGAGATGGACGAGATCGACGCCCTGTGGCGGCTTCCCTTCGCGATCGCCATCCCGCTGCTGTGGGCCGCATTCCGACTGGGACTGGCCGCGACATGCTCGCTCATCTTCGGCGCATCCATCCTGATCGCACTCGGTGTTGACATGGATCGCGGGCCGTTCACGGCCATGGGAGACAACCCCACGGAGCGAATCCTCATCATGCAGGGATTCATGGCCATGACATTCCTGCCGATGCAGATGCTCGCCGCGGGCGTCAGCGAAAGGATGCGCATGCGCGAACGCCTCGACCAGGAACTTGTGGTCCGGCGCGAACAGCAGGCGCACGTCGAACGACTCGTGCAGGAAGTCAATCACCGTGTGCGGAACAACCTCGGCGTCATCATCAGCATGGTCGAGGCCGCGGACTCCGACCCCGCCACGCTCCTCGGACGCCTGCGCGCCATGAGTCGCGTGCACGATCAACTCTCAGTCTCCCAATGGCGCCCGACGGACATCGGCGGCGTGATCTCGGCCGTCGTCCTCCCGCTCGTCGTCGAGAGCAGTGACCGCGTCGTCATGAGCGGCGAACCCGTGCGGCTGCCGCCGGAACAGTGCCAGTCCCTCGCCATGGCCCTGCACGAACTCGCCTCCAACGCACTGCGTCACGGGGCCATGAAGGATCCCGGCGGTCATCTCGAAATCAGTTGGGGCATGCAGGACGGAAACGTGGCGCTGCACTGGTCCGAGACGATGGCGGATCCGCCCGTCGGACTCGTCGAAGGACAGGGATGCCGCCTCATCCGCGGCTTCATCGAATTCGAAATGCGCGGCCAGGCCAACATTCAAACCACGGACGACGGCCTGAAATGCGACATCCGATTCCCACTCCGGGCCAACGGACCCATGTTGACAAACGCGGCCGCGAAAAAGGCCGGACCCCGGATCGATTGACCCGGGGCCCGTTCATGCGGCCGACGCCGACGTAAGCCGAATTCTGTACCGCCCGAAGGCGGTGGCGACCATTTCTCTCGCCCGGACGTTGCCGCCCGGATCCTGCAGCGATCCACCCGTCCCACCCGGCCGGAGAAGCCGTCCGCGACCCGAAGGACGCGAAGGGGACTGCATGATCTTGCACGCGATGGGGTTTACCGTGCCCCGGACGTCGCCGCCCGGGCGGTGCGCTCTTACCGCACCTTTTCACCCTTACCCGCCGAAGCGGGCGGTCTGTTTTCTGTGGCACTGGCCCTCGCCCGCGGCCGCGCGGACGGGTGGGCGTTACCCACCATCGTCTCCTGTCGTGTTCGGACTTTCCTCCGTCGCGCCTCCTTCCGGAGTGCGAAGGCGGTCGCCTGTCAACGCCGCATCATCATACGCCTCTTCGTCATCCCACGGCCAGATCGAACGCACGCTGTTCTCCGGCCGCTCGCCGACGAAATCAGACGGCGCCCGCGGATCCCGCGGCGTCCAGAGCGTCCGCGTCGCGCCCAGCATCGCACCCGACGCGAACGCCAGGTCCACCTGGCTGATCTCGTAGTCCGCCAACGCCCGGATCTCCGAGGACTGCGCCTCCGCCAACCGGGCCGCGGCGTCGAGAACGTCCGTGCTCGTCCGCAGGCCGAGATTGAACTGGTTCACCTCCGCCTCGTACGTCCGCTCCGCAAGCAACGCATTGATCCGCGCCGCCAGAATGCGCTGCCACGCCGTGTCGATGGCGTCCACCGTGTCAAAGACCTCCTGCGTGATCGCCTGCGCCTGCGCGGCCTTCGTCGAAAGACGTTGAAGACGCTGGAGGATCGCCCGGTGCACCCGCGACTCCGCCGCGTCGTTGCCGATGGGCGTCTCAAACCTGGCGCCGATCGACCAGTCGTGGAATCGTCGATCCGTCGCAAGGTCGAGGGCGCCCGACACGGACTGCCCGAGACCGTTGTAAGCGTACGAGTAATCCAGCGTGAACAGCGGCAGCGCCTGATTCTTCAGCAGATCAATCGTGGACATGTCCTGCGCAAGCTGCAACTCAAGCTGCAGCATCTCCATGCGCTCGGCCAGCGCCGCGTCCGCCAGCTCACCGGCGTCGAGTTCGTACTGCACCGGCGCAGGCTCCGTCGTCAGTTCCAGCAGCGCGTTGCTGCGGACGTCCAGCCCCGGCGCATTCATCAGACGCTTGAGATTCCGCTGCGCCTGCAGCAACGCGTTCTCCGCCTGAATGATCGCTTCGAGTCGCTCGGCGATGCCCGCCTGCGCCCGCGTCACTTCGATGCGCGCGGCCTCCTTCAGTCGGAATCGACGCTCCGCGCGATCCAACTGCTCACGCGCCAGGTCGTACTGCTGAAGCCGGACGTCCAGCGCCTTCCGGATGGCGTACAGCGCCCAGTACGCGCGATCCGCGTTGGCGAGTTGACGGATGACCTCGAGTTTTGTCGCCGCTTCGGAGATTTCCACGTTCAACGCGGCGACGCGGATGGCGTGCGTGTTGGCCCGACGCCCGCCGCCGCGAAGCAGCGGCTGACTGATCGAAAACTGCAGATCCGCCACGTAAGAGGGATTCAGCGTCGCGAAGACGTTGTCCGTTTCCGAGCGCGAAGCGGGAACCTCGAACGAAACCGTCCCGCCCGTGCGCAGCGGAATGCGAATGCCCGGCGTGATGCTCGAACTGCGGAACTGATTGCCGCTCAACTGCGAGTCCGTCGCCTGGTCCACCTCGCTGTGACGCGCATTGACGAACAGCAACGCCTCGAATCGCGCCTCCTCCTCCGAAAGCGACTGGTTGGCGATCGTCGGATTGACGAGCGCGACCTCCAGATCAAGGTTGTTCTCCAGCGTCCATGCGCGGCACTGCTCCAGCGACAAGGGCACCCGATCGCGATCCGCCAGCGGCGTCGCCGCCTCGCGATACGCGTCAATCTGCTGGTCAAGCGTCGCCTGCGGATCCGGCTGCTCGACGCGTTGGTAGCGCTCCATGTCCATCGTGCGCACCACGCGCAACCGCTCCCGCGGCGTCGGCTCCGGGTAATCCGCGCGCGACGGGAAGAGCGGGTTCGAACACCCCGCAAAAACGCCGAGCGACGCCGAAGCGGTCAGAAGCAACGCGGTGCGTACGAAAATCGAACGTACGCCGGATGGGATCGGTTCACTCATGTCGAAGGGCCTCGATGGGGTCCAGACTCGCGGCCTTGATCGCCGGCCACATGCCGAAGACCACGCCGACCACGGCGCAGAAACAGAACGACAGGCCGATCGCCCACGTCGGAATCTCAAGCTTCGTGATCGGCATGTCGGGAATCTGGGACGCGGCAAGCAGCATCGACTGACTCAGCACGAGACCGATGATCCCGCCGACCACGCACAGCACGATCGCCTCGACCAGAAACTGCATCAGAATGATCGCCGGACGCGCGCCGACCGCCTTGCGTAGACCAATCTCACGCGTCCGCTCACTCACCGACACCAGCATGATGTTCATGATGCCTACGCCGCCGACCAGCAGCGAAATCGACACCAGCACCGACGCCACCATCGTCAATCCCGCCGCCATCCCCCGAAGCCGCTGAAGCACCTGCTCGAAGACGAACATGTCGAACGTGTCCTCGTCCTCCGGACCGAGCTGGCGAATCCGACGAAGCACGTAACGGATCTCAGCCTTCGCGTTCTCAACGTTGTCCGAAGACTTCATCCGCGCCGTGATCTGGGGCCACAGCCAGTTGCGCAGCTTGTACGTCGTCCGGAAGGGAATGTACACCTCCGACCGCGCCGTGTCCGCGCCGAACATCGCGCCGAACTCAACCGTGTCCAGAACCCCGACGATCAGAAAACGACGCTCGTCAATGAAGATGTACTCGCCCACGCCGACGCCGTCGAGCATCAACTCATCGATCGCCGTGTCGTTGATCATGCACACCTGCAACTGCTCGAGATCGTCCAGCTTCTTCAGCGGCCGACCGTGAAGCACCTCCCGATCGTTGACCACCAGCCACTCAGGCTCCACGCCGATGACCGTCACGGAATCAAGCTGCTCGCGATCGCTCCGCACCTTTGCACGGACGTTCGCATACAGCGCGAGCGTCTCGATCAACTCGCAGTGCTCACGCATCTGATCCGCTTCGCTCGGCTTGAGCTTCACCGTGTCCCAACTCATGACGCCACGCTGCGACGCCGGCAGACTGCCCCAGATCTCAACCTTCCGCGCCCCGAAACTCTCGAATTCACTCAGCACCCAGTCATTCAGGCCATTCACCGCCGCGATCACCAGCGTGATCGACGACACGCCGATGATGATCCCCAGCATCGTCAGCAACGAACGAATCTTGTTCGCGTGCAACTGCGCCAGGGCGAAGAAGAGCGTCTGCCAGATGATGCGGATCACGATCATGTCGCGGCGCCTCCGTGCTCGACGCGACCGGCGTGCTCGGCGCGATCCGTCATCGTCGCGGCCGCACGCTGGATGTACGCCAGGTGAATCGGATCCTCGCCCCGCGGCAAATCAGACATCACACGCCCGTCGCGAAGACGAACGATCCGGTCCGCGTGACCCGCGATGTCCTCCTCGTGCGTCACCATCACGATCGTCTGACCCTCGTCGTGCAACTCGTGAAACAGATTGAGAATCTCACCGCTCGTCGTCGTGTCAAGATTGCCCGTCGGCTCGTCCGCCAGCAGAATGCTCGGACGATTCACCAACGCACGAGCCACCGCCACACGCTGACGCTGACCGCCCGACATCTGGTTCGGCTTGTGACCCATCCGATCGCCCAGACCCACGCGGTCCAACGCCATCTTCGCCCGACTGCGCGAACTCGTGAAGTAACGACGCGAATACTGGAGCGGCAACTGCACGTTCTTCAACGCCGTCGCCCGCGGCAATAACTCGAACGACTGAAAGACGAAACCAATCTCCTCGTTGCGGATCCGCGACAACTGACCCGCCGACATCCGGTGCGTCGGATGACCGTTGAGATCGTACGAACCCGCGGTGGCGCGGTCGAGGCAGCCGAGAATGTTCATCAACGTGGACTTGCCCGATCCGGACGCGCCCATGATCGCGACAAACTCGTTCCCACCGACCTCGAAATCAACCCCGGCCAGCGCGTGAACGCGCTCCGTCCCCATCTTGTACACCTTCGTCAGCCCGTGGACGGCGATGGTCACGTCGCCGCCTCCTCCCCCGAATCAGCCGCGACGTCGGATTCCGACTCCGCAGGCTCATCAGGCGTTTCATCATCCGCGGCGATCGTCGCCGCGTCGTCCGCCCCCTCGTCCGCGTCCTCCGTCCGAACCGAATCGCCGTGGCTCAACGTCTGAAGCACGCTGAACGGACCCGTGATCACCTGCTCGCCCAACTCCAGACCGCCGACGATCGCAGTGTCCGTCACCGTCGCGCCGCCCACCTCCACAGGCCGAACCTGCGCCTTGCCCCCGTCATAGACGTACACCACCTGCACGAACGTCTCGTCAGGATCGATCAGTGACTCATTCTCCCGGATCTCCTGCGGCAATTCCTCCACACGCTTGTCCATCACCGCCTGGCTCGGCACCCGGATCTCGTTCAATCGCTCAATCTCAATGTCGATGTTCGCCGTCAGACCCGCAAACATCCGCTGCGTGTCTGCGAGGTGAAGCACGACCTCCGCATCGAAGAACGTCGTGCCGTCATTCGAAGGCCGGCTCTGAAGGCCCACCCGACGCAACGTCCCGTCGAATTCATCGTCGTACCCGTTGACCTGCACCTTCACCGACTGACCCGGCTTTACGCGCGTCACGTCCACCTCGGACAGGCGCGCCTCGACCAGCATCTCCGACAGGTCCGCGATCGTCAGAATCACCGTCCCCGCGTTGTTCATCGTGCCCGTCACGACCAGTTCGCCCACCTCGGCGTTCAATGCCGTGATGTAGCCCGTGATCGGAGACGAGATCGTCGCATACTTCAGATTCTCATTCGCCTGCTCGACCTCCGCCTCGGCCACCTTCACCCGCGCGCCCGCCGCGGCGACATTCGCCCGCAGCCCCTCCAGGCTCTCCTTCCGTGCGTCATACGCCGCCTGAGCCTGCTCCCACGCCGTGCGCGAGTCGTCGAGGATCGATTCGCTGATGTCGCCCGACTCAAAGAGTTGCTTGTTGCGCTCCCAGTCCTGCTCCGCATTGATGAGGCCGGACCGCTGACCCTTCAGCGACGCCTGCTCCGCGATCAACGACGCCTCCGCCGCGAGCAGCGACGCCTCGTCAGCCAACTTGCGCGCGTTCGCTCCGTCCAGAATCGCCTGGAGGTCACGCGCGTCCAACCGGACGACCAGATCCCCCGCCTGCACAAGATCGCCCGCCTCAAATGGCAGTTCGTCAATCTTGGCCGAGACACGCGCCGAAATGTTCACCTCCCGTCGCGGCCGCACGGAGCCCGGCGCGCTGATCGTCCGGATCAACTCGCCCTTCTCCGCCTCCTGCACCTCGACCAGCGGACTCATACCCGCAAGTCGCTGCGCTTCGATCGCATCCTGAATCTTCGGGAAGAGGAAGACGAGACCGCCGCCGCAGACAAGCAGAACGACGACTCCGATCCCGAGGATCCACTTCATCACCTGCATGAATCGACGCACACGCATCTCCCGACGCAGAGGTACCGACCGCTGAGCGCGCCGACCGGACCGGATCGGCGCGATCCATGAACCACGATCCGCGCAAAAACAGACGCGGTCGCCCCGTCCCCCCCCCCCGTCTCCCCCCGTCCCCCTTGGCCCCGATGCCGACGACGTTCCCGGCGGTGCCGCAGAGCCCATCGATCAGCGCATTCTCACACGCCGCCTCGCCGCCGAACACCCCCGGACGCCCTCCATGCGACAAAACACGCGACCGACAGCCACCCCGACCGTCATATTGGGGGAATCACACCCGCCATTTCGCCGCCGCACTCCGAATCCGACGCAAGTGGTACGATTGACCGTCCTTATGGCAAAGAGAATTCTCCACGACGAATACTTCCGAAAGGCCAAGCAGGAGGGGTACGTCGCCCGCTCGGCCTACAAACTTCTCCAGATCCAACAGGCCAAGAGCGTCATCCGCAAGGGCGATCGCGTCCTCGACCTCGGATGCGCCCCCGGCGCGTGGCTGCAGGTCTCGTCCCCCTTGGTCGGCCCACGCGGCCGCGTCATCGGCCTCGACCTCCAGGACGTCAGGCACCCCATGCCCGACAACGTGCGCACCTTCGTCGGAGACGTCTTCGAATACCCACCCGAAGACCTCGTCGAGGCCGCCGGCCGCGGCTTCGGGACCGTCCTCTCCGACATGGCCCCCAAAACCACCGGCTTCAACGAGCACGAACTCTCCGTCCGGCTCTGCGACCGCATCCTCGAAACGCTCCCCACCCTCCTCCGCCACAACGGCGTCCTCGTGATGAAGGTCTTCGAAGGCGCCGAGTACCCCGGCCTCCTCAAACGCTGCCAGCGACACTTCGGCAAAGTCAAGGGCTTCAAGCCCAAGGCCAGCCGCGACGTCTCTCGCGAGATGTACGTCATCGCCCACTACTACCGCCACCCCGATCGACGCGACGACGACACGCCGAAACCGAGGGACGCCGACGCATGAACCCCGACGAGATCCGCGCCCTCGAAGAACGCCTCCTCTCCCCCGAGATCCGCGCCGACGCCGACGCGCTCAACGCCCTGCTCGACGACGCCTTCGTCGAATTCGGCGCCTCCGGTCGCGTCCACACCAAGGCCGACGTCATCGACTGGCTCGCCGCGGCCAAGGACGACGGCCGCCGCTTCACCATGCACGGCGACTTCGCCGCCCGCCTGCTGAGCCCCGAC
This sequence comes from Pyruvatibacter sp., assembly GCF_040219635.1. Taxonomy (NCBI): domain Bacteria; kingdom Pseudomonadati; phylum Pseudomonadota; class Alphaproteobacteria; order Hyphomicrobiales; family Parvibaculaceae; genus Pyruvatibacter; species Pyruvatibacter sp. The sequence goes on along the minus strand of NZ_JAVJSC010000003.1, from coordinate 10,629 downwards.
ATCGCACTCGCCACCTACACCGTGAGCGACGGCCCCAGCCGCTCCCTGCGCTCGTCCATCTGGACCCGCCGCGGCGGGGCATGGCGACTGACGTTCAATCAGGGCACGCCCGTGCGGGACGAGTCCTGACGGAGACGGCTATGTCGCATTGATCGGCGAAGTCGCCGCGACTACGGCTCAACCAGCCACGCGGGCGCCTTGGATGGCGGCGGCGGATCGAATCCGATCGCAATCAATGCGTCGCGATACGCCTCGGCCGCATGCGCGGGAACGACGTCGGGAGGCGCGACGGCGCCGACGTTCAGAATTGCTCTGAGGTGACTCGTCGCGATGTAGGAATCCGGGTTCTCGTCCATCAGCCGGACCGCCGACCAGCGCGCATCCTCCAGAGCCGCGAACGCGTCCGGCGAGCGCATCGCGAGCAGTGTGAATGCCAGATGCGTCTTCGCGATGATCCAGCGCGACCGGAACGCGAATCGGTCGTACTCGGCGTCCACCGCCGCGCCCAGAGTCTCCACGGCTCGCCGGCTCATGTCGAGGGCGGCGTCGTGATCGCCGCGAAGAAAGTGAACCCGCCCCAACCACGTCTCCGCGCATCCGACGCTGAAGAGACGCAGCCTGTTCTCCGGGGCCGCATCATGCAGCGACCGGGCCACGCGCAGACGCTCGCGGCAATTGCGCAACGCCGCATCAAGATCCGAATCCACCAGGAACGGCGTGAGCCGCTCGTAACTCCAGCACAGACCATCGAGCCATGACGCATCATCCGGCGACGCGGCCAACGCATCCATGATCGACGCATGCGCCGCCTCGTACGCATCAAACGCCTCCGCCCGGCGCTTGTCGGCGTTGTACGCATCACCGAGCAGGATCGTCAGGCGGATGCGTTCCTCCCGCGCAACGCGCGAGGTCGGATCCGCGCCGAAATGACTCTCGAATTCAGACAGCGCGATCAGTCGGTTCTCGATCGCCGCGTCGATCTCGCGCCGGTCAAGCTGAATCGCACTGAGCGTGGTGAGCACGCGCGAACGCTGAAGGTAATACTCGTCTCGATCCGCTCCCGGCGACATGGCGTCAAGTCGCGAGAGAAGCAGCCGCGCAAGACGCTCACGCGCATCATGCGCGCCGGACAGTTCATTGATCTCCTCGAGAACGCGATCAACAAGCACCGTGACCGTCTCACGCATCGCTTCACGCTGCCGATTGCTCTCCCGGTTCGCCAACACGAGACCGACGCTCAATGTCGCCACCAGAACAAGCACCAGCACGCTCGCGGCAGCCAGCCCGGGATGACGACGACCAGCGGCGCAGACATGACTGAACACGCCCGGCGACGAAGCCTCCACCGGACGACCCGCAAGGATCCGGCGCAACTCGTCCGCAAGGTGCTGCGCGGAGGGATACCTCCGGTTCGGATCCTTATCGCACGCCGCGGCGAGCACGGCGTTCAAATCGCGGCCATGTGGAACGCGACGGTCGAGCCGGGGAAGCGGCGCCTCCTGAATGCCGCGAACCACCGCGCCGAGCGGTTCAGTGCGCCCGCCGAACGGATGAGACCCGGCGACCAACTCAAAGAGAATCACGCCGAGCGAGAAGATGTCCATCCTGAGGTCGCCGCGTCCGTGCGACTCGAGCTGCTCCGGCGCCATGTACGCGACCGTGCCGACGATCCGCGTCCCCAGCGTCTGCGCCGCCGCGTCGTCGTCGATCACGATGGAGGCGCCGAAGTCAATCACCTTCGGCGCATGCTCGCCGTCGGACGTCGCGACAAGAATGTTCTCGGGTTTCAGATCCCGATGGAGAATGCCCTTCGAGTGAATGTGGTGCACCGCCTCACACACGGCCTGCATGACCGCAAGGCGCTCCTCCACCGTCAGACCGTGCGCCGATGCGTGCGAGGTGATCGGCTGTCCATCAATCAACTCGACCGCCACGAACGGGCGACCGTCATCCGTCATCCCGGCGTCGTACACCTGGGCGACCCCGGGATGATTGATCTGCGTGAGCATCTGCTGCTCACGTTCAAATCGGATGCGGGCCTGCTCGCTCAATCCCGGTCGAAGCACCTTCACGGCAAGTTCGCGTTGAAGCGGCGAGATGGACCGCCCCCGGTACACGGCGCCCGTACTCCCCGACCCCAGGCGATCGATCAGTTCATAGCCGGGAACGTCCGGACGTGCTTCCGCCACCGGTCGGTCGCCCGGGATGATCCCCGAGCCGAGCAGCGGTTCGGCGAGGAATCCCTCCTCCGACGCCTGCTCGGACGCCCGCAGAAGCCGCCGAACCTCAGCGACCAACTCGGGATCGTCGTTGGCGCGCACGTCAAGCGCCTCGGACTGCGCCTCCGTAGGCAGGTCCACCACCGTGCCGAACAATGCGCGGATCTGCTGCACACGATTCATCAGGGCGCCTTCTGATCCTCCGCAAGCGCGTCACGGAGCCAGCCGCGGGCGAATCGCCAGTCGTTTCGGACCGTCCGATCCGACACGCCGAGTTCCGCGGCAATCTCCGCATCAGTCATGCCACCGAAGAAGCGCATTTCCACGACACGCGCGGAACGCTCATGTGCGTCCTGCAACGCCTCCAGCGCGTCATTCAACGCCAGCACATCGATGTCGTCGGCCGCCGCCTGATCCGTCAGGGCGACGCGCGTTCGATCGCCGCCACGCTTCTTGGCCATCTTGCGCCGGGCGTGATCCACGAGAATGTGCCGCACCGCCATCGACGCCCACGCCTTGAACGCCGCGGGATGCTCGAAATGAAGCTCATCCTGCGCCAGCAGCCGAATCCAGACCTCGTTGGCGATCGCCGTCGGTTGAAGCGTGTGACCGGACCGCTCGCCGCGAAAATGCTGCTCCGCAATGTGGTGCAGCTGCCGACGGATGTCGGTCACAAGCGATGCCGGAATCGGGCCCTCTGACGCCATAGGTGCATTTATACCGTCCACCCCTTCCGGAACGGCCCACAACCTGCGCTCAGAACTTTGTTCTTGGATCCGCCGCGCCGATCCCCCACAATGAGGGCTCTTCGATGGGCCGTCAACAACTGGGAGTTCAGCCATGCGGATGTCCGAGAACCTTTCCGTGGTCGTCGCGATCGTCGCGGCCGCGTCCGGCGCCTCTGCGCAGGTCGTCATCAACGAAGTTCAACTCTCCGGCGGCGTCAGTCCGCAGGGGGGCGAACTGCCCGTCGCCGTCGAACTCTTCAACGGGACCGCGGGGCCGGCCGATCTCTTCGATCACGCCCTCACCGACGCCGACAAGAACGAGATCGCACGCTTCGGGGTCGTCACCATGCCGCCCGACTCCCACCTGCTCGTCGTCTTCGACAACGGCGTCGATGACCTCGACTTCACCGATGGCGAGGGCACCTGGCACGCCGGGCCGCCCTCGGACCTCGATCTCAGCGACGGCTGCGCGTACTACCCCGGCGATCCCGGGGTCGCCGCCATCGCGGACTACGTCGCGTGGTCGCCGGACGGCCTCGCGCCCGTCGGCGCCGCGCACGTCGAGGCGGACATCGCCGGCATCTGGCCGCTCAACGACGCGGTGACGCTCGCCGGATCCGCGCTCAACTTCCTCGCGCGCCACATCGACGGACTCGACAACGACGACGCCACCGATTGGCGCGGCCTCGACTGGGGCGCGTATCAGACCACCGGCAGCCTGCAGTCCATGTCGAACCCGATCCAGTTCGAGCCGCCGCAGGGCGCCGCGATGCTCGACGGTGAGGACACGCTCGAGTGGAACGCCGTGCCCGGCGCCACGAACTACCTGCTGGAGATCGATGACGATCCCGCGTTCGGTTCCGTGGACGCATCCGTGAACACGCCCGGCACAACCAGCGCGGCGGTCGCCGGACTCGCCGACGGCGTCTGGCACTGGCGCGTGACGCCGACCATCGCCGGACAGCCGCGCGACGGCGGACCCGCATGGACGTTCCTCCGCCTGTGGGACGCGCCCATCACCCGCGGCGACGGCCAGGACCGAGGCTTCATGATCAGCACCGGATCCGTGCCCTCATTCACGCCCCTCATTCAGCACAAGGACACGCAGATCCTCTGCGTCTGGAACAACACGCTGCGCAATGGCGACACCGACGCCCGACCGGGCTGCTCCGAGACGGTCGGCGCCAACGGACCGTGGGACGGCACGCACGCACAGACGGTCGCGCACGTGCCGAATTGCGAGCACTGCTCGTGGTACTGCTCACGGGCCTCCATCGCGATGGTCAACAACCGCTACGGCGGCGACATGTCGCAGGATCGCGTTTCCTATCGCATGTTCAACGCCAGCACCGCGGAGCCGGAGGGGGACCTCGGGCACAACAGCGGCACGTTCCTCAACCAGCGGTCCGCGGCATACGCGTGGGCGCTGCAACTCGGCGCGGGCGCCATCACCCGCACCGCCGGGAAGCCGACGTTCGCGACGATCAAGACGGAAGTGGACGCGGGCCGCCCGGTGTACATCGACGGACGGAATCACGCGACCGTGCTGCACGGCTACGCCGAGGTGACGAACATCGCCGATGGCTCGGTCGTTGCGCAACTCGTCGAAATCGCCAACCCGTGGCCGGGGACGCGATCATGGTTCGCTCACGGAACGTGGCAGCCGGACGGCGCGGGGTGGGGCGCCGGCGGGTACTTCACGCTCCCGGCGGGCGCGATCATGGGGCGCAACCAGGAAGCGGCCGTCACCAACGACGGCGACGGCGACGGGATCGTGGACTTCGACGAGCAAATGCCGCGAAACTTCGACTGCGTGCACAATGACACAGACTCGGACGACGACCAGGTCGCCGACAAGAGTGACATCCGCAACTACGTCTTTCACGACACTTACCACGCGGGACACAACAACGACGCGCTCATGTTCCCCGACATTGACGGCGACATGCTGCGGGCCGAAGGCGACTGCGATTCCGACACGCACATGATGACCGGCGGCGACGGGGACTTCGACGGCGGCGAGGACACGGACGGCGACGGCCACAACCCGGATCCGTTCGAGACGTGCATGTTCGATGCGACGGACTCGGAGATCAGCGTCGGCGTGGACCGGCTGGTGTATTTCGTGGGCGACGACGTCACGCTGATCGATCCGCCAACACGGACGTATCACTTTGTCTCGACGTACAACTACGAGGTGGGTCCGGACTGTCCGAACCGGTCCGATGGCGACGGGCTGGGTCACACCGGCGCGTTCACCACCGACATCGTCGGCGGCGCCAATGATCAGGTCGTGCACAACTGCCCGGAGGCGGGCATCTTCCACCTGACGGTGGATGTGCTCGACGACAACCTGGTGTCGATCCCGGACTGCATTGATCCGCAGACGTGCTGGTTCTGCATCTATCCCCCGGAGTGGCTCGACCTGATTTCCGTGACGCCGTTTGATCCGGATGTGGGTGACGTGGTGACGATGGTTGTTGAGACAGGTGCGAACGGATTGCCGCAACCGGAGGTGCCGATTGTCTTCACCGCGCCGTCCGGCAACATCCAGTTTCTGAATGGTCAGGTGTCGCCGGGCGGTGGGGACACGACGTTGATCACGAACATCAATGGTCAGGCCATCGCCCAGTTCGTTCCGCTGGCGCCCGGCATCGAGTTCATTCAGGCGTTCATCCCGGACACGCCCTTCGGCACGGGGGCGAAGATTTTTGTGCAGGCGCCGCCGGCGTGCCCGGGGGACGCGGACGGGAATGGCGTTGTTGACTTCGACGATCTGAATCTGGTGCTGGCGCATTGGACGAACTTTGTGCCGCCCGGTCAATTCGGCGATGTCACCGGCGACGGCTTCGTGGACTTCGACGACCTGAATCTCGTGCTCGCCAACTGGGGGAACGTGTGCACGGGCACAGAGTGAACTGACCGGGCGCTTGAGACGGACGGCCCCGTGGTCCGTCAGGCCCCATCGCACATGGGCGGTGGGGCCTGCATCAGACGGCAAGCCCGGCGTGCTTGCGCGCGACTGCCCTTGGGAGGCAGGTCATTCGCGATGCGGTCTGCGCCCTGCGCGGCACACGGCGTCTTCCGCTTTGAGAGCGGCCCGGCCTTCCGTGCGTCACCGTGCCGACCATCGCCATGCGCCGCTCCCCTCGCACCCCCCGCCCCCCCCGCGCCCGCCCCCCCCGGGGGGCGACCCGGGCCATTTCGGCGCTCAAGAGCCGTCCGAGCCAATCGTGCGCGCGTCGCCCGCGAACCCCATCACCTGCACCCCGCGTCAATCGCATCTCTGGCCCCGCACCCCGCGCGAATCGCAGACACGCACGCGCCCGCACCCCGCGTCAGTCGCACCCCGCGCCGGGCGAGCCCTATTGCGCCCGCACCCCGCGCGAATCGCAAAACAGCATGCGCCCGCACCCTGCGTCAATCACCCCACGCGCCCCGCACCCCGCGCGAATCGCAAAACAGCACGCGCCCGCACCCCGTGTCAATCGCACCCCGCGCGAATCGCAAAACAGCACGCGCCCGCACCCTGCGTCAATTGCCCCACGCGCCCCGCACCGCGCGAATCGCAAAACAGCATGCGCCCGCACCCTGCGTCAATCACCCCACGCGCCCCGCGCCCCGCGCCCCGCGCGAATCGCAAACACGCACGCGTCCCCGGGCAAGTCGCATCACGCCCGACTCCCGCGCGTCCCGCGCCCCGGGCGAGTCGCATCACCCACGCCGCCCGCGGCCTGCGCCGCGCGACTTGTGTTGGATGTTGTCGCCGACGAACCACACTCGACGAACCACGCCCGAAGAACCACACTCGACGAACCACGCCCGAAGAATCACATCCGATGAACTACACTCGATGAACCACGCCATCGCGCGGGCGCACCCTTCGGGGCGGTCGCATTCACTGATTCGGCCGGTCGCCGCCGCGTTCGGAGTGCGGCGGGAGCGGACCGTCTCATTCGTACCGGCGCAGCACGCCCACGACGATGCCCTGGATCTTGCAGTCCTTGACGCGGATCGGCTCGAAATCAGGGTTTGCGGGCTGGAGGCGGATGTGGTCGTCTTCCTTGTAGTAGGTCTTGAGGGTCGTCTCGCCGTTGGGGAGCAGGGCGACGACGCGCTGGCCATTGTGGGCGGACTCCTTGCGCTCGACGATCACGTAGTCGCCGTCGAAGATGCCTTCGTCGCGCATCGAGTCGCCGTCCACGCGCAGGGCGAACGTCGCGTTGACGTGTCCCATGGCCGGGCCGAAGAGGTCGGTGAGGTCAAGCTGATCGCGGTTCTCGAACTTCTCGATGGGGTAGCCCGCGGCTATCTTCCCGACGAGCGGGAAGCGCAGCGGCTGCTCCTCGTCGGGAAGTGCGACTCCTTCAGCAATGGACAAAGAGCGTGCCTTGTTCGGCTCGCGCGTGAGCGCGCCCTTCTTGATGAGCGCCTCGACGTGCTCGAAGACCGTGACCTTGCTGACGCCGAGCTGATCGGCGAGTTCCTGCATGGTCGGGGAATAGCCACAACGCACCCGACTGTCGCGGATGAGCTGAAGAATCTTGAGTTGCTTCGGCGTGAGGTTCATTGGAGCACTCCATTCCGTCGAGGGGGAAGGTGTTCAGAGGACGCGAACTCGAGCGTGCGCCCGGTCGGGAGGACGCTTCGCAGGCGACGGTCGATCCCGCGAAACACAGGCGAGACGACGACGCGGACGCTCCACGCACGCTCGCTCGCTCCATCAACTGACGCACAAGGCGCCCGGTCGCCGCGTTGGCGGCGCTTTGCATATCCAACACACGGGACGCGGCGAGCCAGGCGCCGGCCGCGATGGCCGGGGCCGACAACTCCACCGCGTCCGAGCCGGTCGCGACGGCGGCGACGCGATCTCGCGAGCGCCGCCGACCAAACCAGCGGCCGCCGGAAGACGCGTCGCGATCGGACGCCTCATCACAGGCGTGAAGACGCCCGGCGTCGTCGGACGCCCAGACCCGACGGAAGTCGCCGCCGGGACCGAGTCGAAGAATCGGAGACAGATCACCCATGACCAACCTCGCAGTCGAGAGGACGAGCAACGACCGCCACGCCGACGCATCGCGCCGACGGAGAAGTTCGTGCTGCCGGACTCCGCCGCGCAGTGGACCCGTCGAGGTGTTGCTTGGTCGCCACGGTCGGATGAACGATCGACGGATCAGCCCACGCCCGAACGCCGCGCCGCAGAGCCTTCGCCCGCATCTCGCCGCGTTGGTGTCGTGATCCCGAAGCCATCGTTCGCCGCCTTCCGTGGTCTGCACGTCCCTCCGGACGCGCTCCGAGGCCGTCCGCAGGCCTCGGTGTTTGCTGACTGTTGCGTTGCCAAAATCCAGACAAAGCAGTGTTTGGCGTACGATACCCAATCAGTGGCCGCACGGCAAGGGGTTTGGCAAAAGTTTTTCGGGGGCGGTTGGGGAGACCCCTTCCTGTGGTCTCACAGTGGGGTGCGGCATCGGCGTCCATGCCCGGATCAGGGGTCACAGACGCTCGAAGGCGCCGCCGGCCCGACGAACCAACTGCCGCATTTCCAGCATTGTGAGGGCCGGCAGCAACTCCGACGGGGGGGCGTCCGTGCGCCGGACCAGTTCATCCAGCGAACGCGGCGACTCCAGGAGATCGAGAATCTGCCGCTGCACCGGCGAGAGGGTTGACGGATCCACCCTGGGGCGGGGCGGGGTCGGTTGGTCGGCAGGCAGGGGCGCCGGGGCGTAGCGTGTGTCGTGTCGGCCCATCATTCGATGACGGGCGGGCGTCTCCAGCAGGTCGATGACGTCGCGGGCCGTTTCGACGAGGGCGGCCTCGCCGGACTTGATGAGCCCGTTCGCGCCGGCCGCGGCGACATCGGAGACCCGCCCGGGGATCGCCGCGACGTCCCGGCCGTGCTCCTCCAGCGCGATCCGGGCCGTGATCAGGGCGCCGGATCGCTTGGGCGCTTCGACGACGAGGACCCCGAGGCTCAGCCCCGAGATGATTCGGTTTCGCGCGGGAAAGTTCTCCGGCGCGGGCGTCGTCTCCAGCGGCAATTCGCTGACGATCGCGCCGCCGTTGGCGACGATGGCGTCGAAGAGATCGCGATTCTCCGGCGGATAGCAGCGTCCGAGGCCGCAGCCGAGGACGGCGATGGTGTGTCCCTCCGCCCGCAGGCACGCCCGGTGGGCCGCCGTATCCACGCCCCGCGCGCCGCCTGAGACGACCGTGAGTCCGGCGGTCGCGAGCGTCGCAGCGAATCGCTCGGCCTGTTCGACGCCGTAGGGCGTACACCGACGCGATCCGACGATCGCGACGGGCCACGCGGGTTGGTCGTGCGGCCGCAATCGGCCTCGTACGCTGAGGATCAGCGGGGCGTCGGGCAGTTCGGCGAGGAGATCGGGGTACGCCTCGTCGTCGCCGGTCAGGAATCGCACGCCGCGCTCGCTCGCGGCGTCGATCTCGGCTCGGGCGACCGCTTCGGCGTCGTGGAGGGCGCGTCTGAGGTCCGCGGCTTTTCGACGTCCGACGCCCCGAATGGCGCGAAGCGCCGCCTCGGAGGCCTCGACCGCGGCATCGGCGGACCCGAACGTCTCGAGGAGTCGGCGGCCCAGGATGGGACCGACGCCGCGAGCGCGCGTGAGTTGGAGCAGGCGCAGATTGACCGTCGTTTCCCCGGAAGTCTTCATGCGGTCAGCATAGCGTGATCAGGGCGCGAAGGGGAGGTGGAACCTGCGCGGGCGTCCGCGCGTCTGACGGCGTGGTCGCGGGTCGTCCGCGCCGGGCTGTGTTGCGCTTGAAAGGAGCGATGGCATGAAGAGGAGCGATTTCTGGCGTGGCGTGGCGGTGGGGGGCGGCGTCTTCGCGGCGGGGCTTCTGATCGGCGGGGCGGCTCAGTCGTCGAAGCCGACGGACGTGACGAAGTTCGAAACGGTCGCGGCCAAGGAGTTCCGGGTCGTCGATGACCACGATCGCGTGATGGCGGTCTTCACGCAGACGGACCACGGCGGGGCGGCGACGATCTTCGACGCGCGGGGGCGGCCGATGATCGCGTTCGGTCTCGGGTCCGGCGGCGGTCTGACGCAGATGCTTGACCGTGGCGGTGAGATCCGCGCGGAGATCAATGCGTCCGGTGAAGTGCAGGTGTATTCGCCGGAGGGTCAATTGCGGGCGCGACTGGCGTCCTACAAGGAGGATGGCAACACGCGTCAGCCGTGGGCGGGTCAGGTGACGGCGTTCGACCGCAACGGGGCGATCGTGGGGCGCGTGCCGCGGGACGGGTTTATCGATCATTGAGTTCCCGCGTCGTCCGTGCTCGTGAGTGGTCTCAATTGCTCAGTCGCGTGCTTTCAGTCGCACACTCACATGCGCACGGCCGCGCGGGCGTACATCCGTCGTGCGTGCGCGATCGGAGCGTTTCCGTGGACGCGATGCCGCTCTAGAGCAGTTTCAGTCGCTCCGTAGCGGCCTTCCGGCCGCACACTCGCTTGCGCACGGCCGCGCCGGAGTGAATCCGGCGGGCGTGCGCGACGGCGCCGCTCCAGTTGACCTAGCGCCGCTCTAGGTTCTGTCTGACGGCTCAAGCAAGCGGTTGCAGCGTTGGATCATTGCGAGCTTGAGCATGGCGAGGTAGCTCTCGGCGAGTTTCTCGTATCGGGTCGCGACACGTCGGCACCATTTGAGCCATCCGATGCAGCGCT